>JAFECY010000016.1 GCA_018241865.1 Pseudomonadota bacterium
AGCGCGGTGGATTCAGCGCCGATTTTCCGCACGATGAGTGGGGTCAGAAATCCGGCAGCGCCAAAGCACAGTGTCGGCAACATCCCGATCAGGGTGGCGCCCGCCGTGCCGATTTCCAAAGCCTTGCGCACATCGGTAAGGAGCGGAGAAAGGCCAGTGACCGCATGCCGCAGGCCGATACCCAGCAACACAATGCCGATCAGGATTGCCGCTCTCCCTTGCCACAAGCCGGGACGCGCCGGCGCCGAGGGATTGGCCGTTTTATCGGGAGAAGTTGACGAATCGATGATGCGTCTCCTCGTTAGCTGGCAGCTTTTGAATCGCCGTCGATCGGGAACATCTGGCCGGAAATGGTGCGGGCGTGCGGGCCGGCAAGAAAGAGGGCGAGCGCGGCGATGTCGTCTGCGTTGATGAAGTGCTTGACTGCCTGATTGGCCATCGCTGAATCGATTTCTTCCTGCACGGTGCGGCCGGAAATCTTGGCGCGTCCCTCGAAAACCGATTGAATCCGCGGACCGTCAACCGCGCCGGGGTGGATCGTGTTGGCGGTGATGCCGAACGGTCCCAGTTCCAGTGACAAGGTCTTGGCGAAACCAACCAGACCCCATTTCGTCGTGGAATAGGCAACCCGGTTCGGATAGCCGAAACGGCCTGCCAGCGACGACATGACGATGATCGAGGCGGCGGAAGATTGCTTGAGCAAGGGAATGGCGCGCTGCGTGACCATGAACGTGCCGTTCAGATTGATGTTGACGACCGCATTCCACGTTTCGATCGGGTAATCGGCAACCGCTGCTGTTGCGCCGGCGATGCCCGCATTATTGACGAGGACATCCAGGCCGCCCAGTTGGCTTTGCACATCGCGAAAAAGGGTATCCAGATCCGACGGCTTGCTGATGTCGCCGACAGTGCCACTGATGGCGGAGTATTGCTTCGTGATTTCCTGAATCGCTTCTGCATTAACGTCGGCGATATGCACGCGAGCGCCGTTTGCAACGAAGGCCTTGGCAATGGCCAAGCCGATGCCGCCGGCGCCGGCGGTGATGAGTACGCGTTGAGCCATGATCGAATTCTCCTAGTGACGCGGAATGGTGGGCATTCCTAGCGTTTAGACAGTCTACACTTTGCCAGCTACCAGCGATTGTGAAGCAAGGCCACCACTTAGACTACTGTCCGAATTTCCGGGGCCACTTCTGCCCTCTTCTGACGGATGCCGCAATAGGTGATGTATCCGCGCGACTACCTGCAAATATTTTGCTTCTGAGCATTTCAAAATCAGCTATGCTTTTCTAGTTGGCACAAAGCAACATACAGGCCAACTGACGCATTTGCCTCTCAATTTCCAACAAAGCAGCCGCCAGAATTGCTGGTATCAACCGCAAGAAAACCGGCCCCTAGGAAAGCTTTCCATGACTAAATTGATCGCACCAATGCCTGTCCGACAGAATATGAAATTGCGGATCGGTGTTTCCGTGCTATTGGCTTTGTGCGCAGATCAAGCCTTTGCTTTGTGTAATGGAGGCACTACCGTCAACTCTACCTTGACAGTTTCTGCAAGTTGCGATGGAGCCAATGTAAAAGGTTTGACGCTTGATACAGGTGCTGCTGTCACCATTAATTCAGGCGTCACGGTTTCAAACGATGCGCCTTTTGGCGTGAATGGCCGATCCGTTGTTGTCCTGAGCTCGGCGACCTCAAGTTCGTTGGTCAATAACGGATTCATCTTCACGAATAATCAATGGGGATTGTGGGTCCAGTCCGGCGGCAATGTGGATGTACTGAACTCCAGCTCCGGGGAAATGAGGGGTGTGGTCCGATACGGGATCAGCAATCAGGGAACAATCGGCACATTGACCAATGTCGGGAGCATTCGAGGCGGCTTTGGCAGCATCGGAAATGCCGGGGTGGCTGGGATCACTGTATTCAATAATCTTCAGGGAGCGCAGGCCGCAAGTCCGATAACCCTGGTCGGTAACCTGCCTGTTAACTACAACATCATTGTCAACAGTACGTCTGACTATGGCCAGCTTGCCGCCCCTGGAGCGGCAGGGAACATGCGATTCAATATCTACGGCAATACTGGCACCACGCTCGTCCCGGGCGTCAATGCTTCCGTCGTGGCTGCAGGACGATATGTGAATGTCTTGCAGGGCTTCACAAGCTTGGCGAACGTTACCGGCACCACCGGTTCTTATGCCGGCTTTAACTATAGTCTGGTGGCGAATGCGAGCGTCTTGAACGCTTGGGATTTGCTATTTGTACTAGCAGCCCCATCAGTACCGCCAGGCCCTTCAGCTTCCGATACCCAGGCATCCATTCATTCCTTGGCGCCCGGTTTGCGCAATATTTTCAATACGCAAGCGGTTGCCACCAACTTCGCCAACATGAACACCTACGACTGCAACCTGTTCGATACGAAAGGCGTCTGTGTGTCTGTCGGCGGGCAGCAGACCCATGTGGACAATCCGAATTCCAGTACCACTTCTGCGGTGCTGGTTGGCGGTTACCGGATTTCACCGGCATGGCGCATTGGCGGCTTCTTGAACAAGGATATCCAGAACAACACCGTATCGAACATCCGCATTTCAAACACCAATCCTTTAATGGGTTTCTTTGCGGTGTGGAATCAGAGCGAAAACCATCTGGGCTACCAGGTCAAGATCGCCAACGCTTACCAAGATAAGCGCGTGACAACGACCCGTGCAATCACCGGCACGTCAGAAGCAGGAACCGGCAGCACCAGCATCAATACCCAAAGCTACGTCGGCGAGTTGAGCTACGCCATCCTTGCCAATCAGGATAAAACCTTAGTGCACCCTTATGCAGCATTGCGACACACGAAAATCAGGCAAGGTGCTTATACAGAGGACGCGTCAGTCACCGCCCCGCTCTCTTACGCCGCCCTTGAAGACCGCTCAATGACTGCCCTTGTTGGCGTCAAGCTTGACCATAAGCTGACCGACAAAGTGAATCTCACAGCCAGCCTGGGCATCGAGCACGACATCTCTCATAGCGTAGACAACCTGACGGCGAGTGGCGTGTCCGGCCTGACCAGCGAGAACTTCAACGACAGCATCACCCGCACTCGCCCTGTGGCGACGCTGGGTGCTTACTTCAGCCCCGCCAGGAACCAGAGGATTGCCGCCGAAATCTATTACCAGCAACTGCCATTCCAGAGCACAGGCTCTGCCACGGCTTATGTGCACTATACAATCGGTTTCTGATCGAACTATGGGGTCAGTTCTAAAACTCAAACATCTCGTTATTCTCAAAACTCCCCAATAAAATCATCTTTACCGATCTCGACACCGTTATGCCGCAGGATCGCGTATGCCGTCGTCACATGGAACAGGAAGTTGGGCAAGCCGAAATGAATCAGGTAGTTCTGCCCATGAAACTGTTTTTCATAAGGCGCCCCTTTGTACACGACGACGTGGCGCTCTTCGCTGCCGTTGATTTGCTCGGGTTTAACAGCATTGATGAAGTCGAGCGTCTTGGCAATGCGCGCGCGTAACTCTTCAAACGTCTGCTCGGTATCCGCATAAGAAGGAATGTCGATGCCGGCCAGCCGGGCGGCGACGCCCTTGGCATTATCGCTGGCGATTTGCACCTGCCGCACCAGGGGAAACATATTGGGATACAAGCGCGCCTGCAATAGCGCCGCCGGTTCGATTTTCTTTTCTTTCGCATGTACTTCCGCCTTGCCGAGTAAGGCGTCCAGGCTTTGCAGCATTTGCTTCAACAGCGGCACCGATGCCGCGTACATAGAGATGCTCATGTTGACTCCTTTTGGTTTCAATGATGATGCCCATGCTCGCCATGCACATGGCGATGGGTGATTTCTTCCGCAGTGGCGGCGCGAACATTGAGCACCTCCACACCCACGCGCAGGAATTTGCCCGCCAGCGGGTGATTCCCGTCGAGCATGACTTGATCGCCCTTGATCTTGAGGACGGTGAAAACCTGCTCTTCGCCGGCATCGGTATAACCTTGCAACTGGCCACCCACTTTGACGCCGGGCGGAAATTCGCTCTTGGGAATGGTGC
>JAFECY010000170.1 GCA_018241865.1 Pseudomonadota bacterium
CGGATATTTTTTGCAAGGCATCTTTGGCAAATCCGCACGCTTCGCAGCGGTAGGCATAAATCGGCATGACGCAAACCTGGGAAAATCGTCCAAAACCCTGAATTATAAAGGTTTTCCGACGGGTTTTTCAGTGTTTCCTATGCATCAAGACCTTCGACATGACGCACCGCTTCGTGGCGGTTCTGCAGCACTTGCGGCAGCAGCGAACCGAAGATCATGCCCGCGAAGGCGGCGATCAGGCCGGCCAGTTGACCGGGGAACATTTTGCTCAGTGCTTCGCCACCAATCGCCGGGAAAAACACGATCCAAACGCCGATACCGGCGGCGAGGGAAACAATCGCGCCCTGCGTGGTGGCGCGCTTCCAGTACAGACCCATCACCAGCGGCACGAATGCGCCGACCAGCGTCACTTGGTACGCCGAAGACACCAAATCGTAAATCGGTGTGCCATTCATTTTGATGGCATAAAGCAGCACTAAGCAGGCAAACACGACCAGCGTCGCGCGCATGGCGAACAATTGCTGGCGGTCGCTCATGCCGGGGCGCAGGTTCTTGAGAATGTTTTCGACAAAACTGGTGGTCGGCGCCAGCAGAGTCGCCGACGAGGTGCTCTTGATGGCGGATAACAGCGCACCAAAAAACAAAATTTGCATCACCAGCGGCATCTTGGTCATGATGAAAGTAGGCAGCAGGCGCTGGTAATCGTTCTTCGCCAAGTCGAGCGCGTCCGAACCCATAATGACCACGGCGGAGGCGACGATGAACATCGGCACGAAGGCGAACAGGATGTAGCTGGCGCCGCCGATGACCGCACCGTTGCGCGCGGTTTTTTCATCCTTGGCCGACATCACGCGTTGAAACACGTCCTGCTGCGGAATACTGCCAAGCATCATGGTCAGACCCGCACCGACGAACATGGCAATCTCGGTAAAGGTCGGTGGCGGCAAGAAATTCCACAAATCATGTTTGCTTGCCAGCGCGAGCACCTTGCCCGAACCGCCGGCCAGATCGGCGGAAAAGAAGGCGATGATGCTTAAGCCGATCACCAGCACGATCATCTGGATGAAATCGGTCCAGGCGACGGCGAGGAAGCCGCCGATCACGACGTAGATCAGCACCGCCAGCGTACCGACGATCATGCCGGTCTGTTCCGACATGCCGCCATTGGTCAATACCGTAAACACCAAGCCGAGCGCGGTGATTTGTGCTGCCACCCATCCCAAGTAGCTGAGCATGATCGCCAGCGAACAAAATACCTCGATGCCTTTGCCGAAACGCTGGCGATAAAAATCGCCGATAGTCAGCAAGTTCATCCGATAAAGACGCGTTGCGAAGAACATGCCGACCAAGATCAAACAAGTGCCGGCACCAAACGGGTCTTCCACGATGGCATTCAATCCGCCCTGCACGAACTTGGCGGGAATGCCCATCACGGTTTCCGCGCCGAACCAGGTGGCGAAGGTGGTGGTCACCACCATAATCAGTGGCAGGCTGCGGCCGGCGATGGCGAAGTCGCTGGTGTTCTTGATGCGGGTACCGGCCCAGACGCCAATCGCAAGTGTGCCCACCAGATAGAGGACGACAAAGGTAATCAGCGTGTAATTCATTTCGGCGTCTCCGCGGGAAAAATTTGCCCGATTATAAAGAAGATTGCCGCCGGGATTGCATTTTTCACGGGCTGCGGGCTGCGCCGCCCGAGCGTCTCAGTCGCACCGCCGATAGCCGGCATGATGATTTACAGGCTGCCGGCCCAATACCCATACCACTGCACGGCGGCCACGCCGAGTATCAATCCACCGCCGAAATAGGTCAGCAGACTAAGAAATCCATTGGTGCGTTTTTGTTCGGCCAGCAATGCGTGCAGCAGGTCGGCATTCGGGTGCGTGTCCTGCGCCGCTTTCGACATAATCTGGTGCGCTAGGCGTGGCAAATGCGGCAGCAATTTGCTGTATTGCGGCGCTTCGGTTTTCAGACGTTCGAGCAAGCCGCGCCAGCCGATCTGTTCCTGCATCCAACGCTCCAGATAAGGCATGGCGGTTTTCCATAGATCGAGATCGGGGTCGAGCTGACGGCCTAAACCTTCGATGTTGAGCAAGGTTTTTTGCAGCAGCACCAATTGCGGCTGCACTTCGACATTGAAGCGGCGCGAAGTCTGGAACAAACGCAGCAGCACTTGACCGAACGAAATTTCCTTCAGCGGTCGGTCGAAGATCGGCTCGCAGCAGGCGCGCACCGCCGACTCCAGTTCATCGACGCGGGTGTCCTTCGGTGCCCAACCGGATTCGATGTGCGCCTGTGCCACGCGTTTGTAATCGCGCTTGAAGAAGGCGAGAAAATTTTGCGACAAGTAATCTTTGTCGAAATCGTTCAGCGTGCCGACGATGCCGAAGTCGAGCGCAATATAGCGACCGAAGGTGGCCGGTTCGGTCGATACCAAGATATTCCCCGGATGCATGTCGGCATGAAAGAAGCCGTCGCGAAAGACTTGCGTGAAAAAGATTTCGACGCCGTCGCGCGACAGTTTTTTCATGTCAACGCCCGCCTCGATCAATCTTGCGGTTTGTGAAATCGGAATACCCTTGACGCGCTCCATCACGATCACGTTATTGGAGCAATAATCCCACAGCATTTCCGGCACCATCAGCAAATCGGAGCCGGCGAAATTGCGCCGCAACTGGCTGCCGTTGGCCGCTTCCCGCATCAGATCGAGTTCGTCGTGCAGATATTTGTCGAACTCAGCCACCACTTCGCGTGGTTTCAAGCGACGACCATCGGCCCACAGCTTTTCGACCCAGCCGGCGGCGATATACATCAGGCCGATATCTTCTTCGATGGTCTTGTGCATGCCGGGACGCAGTACCTTGACCGCGACTTCACGGCCATCTTTCAGCGTGGCGAAATGCACTTGCGCAATCGAGGCCGACGCTACCGGAATGCGGTCGAAGCTAGCGAATAATTGATCGGGGTGCGCGCCGAGCGAGCGCACGATTTCGGCGATCGCCAAGTCGGAATCGAAAGGTGGCACCTGATCCTGCAGCAGCGCCAACTCATTCGCCACATCGGCCGGCAACAAATCGCGCCGAGTCGAGAGCACCTGGCCGAACTTGACGAAGATCGGCCCTAGGTCTTCCAGCGCCTTGCGTAAGCGCACGCCACGCGGCGCGGAGAGGTCGCGCCAAAACAGCACGCAGTCGATCAACGCGACAACGCGCGGAAATTGCAGCGTGGACATGGCGATATGATCGAGGCCATAGCGCAGCGTGACGCGTGCAATCTTCACTGCCCGCAAGAATTTCAGAATCATGGATTTCCTGTGTTTGAAACTGGCAGTGCTTGCGCCTCCAGTTTTTTGATGCGTTTTTCCAGCCGCTCCAGATCGTCGCGCAATCGTGTTACGTCGTTACCGAAATCCGCCACTGGTGCGGTACGCATCAGCAGCGGCTTTTCTTCAAGAAAATATTCGGCAAGGTTTTCGGCCAGCGCTTGCTGCGTTGTTCGTACCGTGTTCAGTGCAGATTTCGCGCCTGTCACCATGCGTTTGGCCGCAATATCGCCGACCAGTTTACTCACGTCTTCTTCGGCTTCCCATTTCAGATTTTTCGTGAGCATGGAAATGGTATTGGCGAATTCCGCATCGCCTTCGATTCGGACGTAAGAAACCGCCCTTTCCATATCTTGCGCGATCAACGGTAGATCGGCCGGCCGGATGCGAATGACGACTGCGGGCACACATGCGGATTCCGCTGCCTGCAGCAAGCCGTCGGCTGTCACTTGCCAGTCCAACGCGACGATACCGAGATCGAAGCGGGCAGATTGACCGGCATGCTTGCCAAGCGCGGCGCGCGCCCACGCCTCCTGTGCCAACAAATGATTGACGGCGGCGGGGAGCAAGGCGGAGAAATCAGGGAAAACCGGGGCGCTCATATCGGGCGACGCGATCAATACTGCTGGATCGATGAGATCGCCCAACTGCGCGTGCCGTCGGTCGGCTTGACCATCACCCACACTTCGGAAAATGGCGCAATCTGCGCGTCGGGCGCATCTTTAATCATGCCGGTGAATTTGATGGTGGCGCTGTGGAGTTCAGCCATCGTCTCGACGCCAAGCAACTCCGCGCCAAGCGTGACGACCTCGGTGGTATTCGGCGCATCGCCACGCGCATTGATCTGGGTGCAAAATTCGCCAAAAATCTCGCGCTTGGTGAATTGGCGAATGTCGCGCACATCGGCTTTGTCCCAAGACGCCTGCAAGCGCATGAAATACGCCTTGGCTTTACGCAGGAAACGTGCGACATCAAAATCGGCTGGAATGTCCGGCGGCACGATGATAGTATCGGTGCGCGCCCGCGTCGTCATATCGGCGGCCGGCCGTCGTTCTGATCGTGGACGCGTATCT
The DNA here is from genome assembly GCA_018241865.1 of Pseudomonadota bacterium. Classification (GTDB taxonomy): domain Bacteria; phylum Pseudomonadota; class Gammaproteobacteria; order Burkholderiales; family Burkholderiaceae_D; genus Paucimonas. The sequence continues at coordinate 4,396 of JAFECY010000170.1, forward strand.
TGCGCCTCCTGCGCTTCCTGTGTCGCCCGCGTATTGGGATTGATGGTTTCGTAGCCTACTTCGTAGTTGGCGAAGTCATCTCGGTATGCACCGCCATCGCTGCGCAATACTTTCACGATAGCGATCCCCAACAAAACGATGACAACGCCACCGCCGATCATCACCCAAAGGCTGCTGCCGCTGCCACTTGCATTGGCGTCGATTGCCACCGGATCAACCGGCTCCGCCGCCGGCGCAGTTTGGGCGGCAGGCGCGCCGATGCGGCCACCTGCGCTTTGCCCATCGGCGTACGCCACTCCGCTCCCAATTAAGGCTGCACAGACAAATATCAGGCTGGATAACAGTGTTTTCATGCGCGTCTGTCCGGGTTTCGGATTACAACTTAACGCCGGTGTGCAATGCCGCCACGCCCGCCGTCAGATTGAAATAAGCGACATTATCGAGACCGGCATCCTGCATCATGGTCTTGAGGGTTTCCTGATCGGGATGCATACGGATCGACTCAGCTAAATAACGGTAGCTGTCAGCGTCTTGGGCGATCATCTGACCCAGCCGCGGCAGCACCGAGAAAGAATACAGGTCATAAGGCTTCTGCAGTGGCGTCCACACCTTGGAAAATTCCAATACCAGCAGTTTGCCGCCGGGTTTGAGCACGCGGCGCATTTCGGCTAGCGCGGCATCCTTGTGCGTCATATTGCGCAGGCCAAAGGCGACCGTAACGCGGTCGAAGTAATTGCTAGGAAAGGGCAATTTCTCGGCATCGCACAGCGAAACCGGCGTCACCAAACCCTGATCGAGCAAGCGATCACGCCCGACTCGCAGCATCGATTCATTGATGTCGGTCAGCCAGACTTCGCCAGTCGAGCCAGCTTCTTTGGCGAAGACCTTGGCAAGGTCGCCGGTGCCGCCAGCGATGTCGAGCACCTTGAAACCGGGCCGCACACCTGCTTGAGCGATGGTGAAAGCTTTCCACAGGCGATGCAGGCCGGCCGACATCAGATCATTCATGACGTCGTATTTAGCAGCCACCGAATGGAAGACTTCGGCGACTTTCTTGACTTTATCTTCCTCAGCGACGGTCTGATAACCGAAATGGGTGGTGTTGGACATGGCATGACCCGGTGGTGGAAACGGCATTATAAGGCGCTAGCGGCGCGGGGGAAACCGTCCGGCAGGCTCGCAGCCGGTTTCAGTGGC
>JAFECY010000171.1 GCA_018241865.1 Pseudomonadota bacterium
AATGACCGAGCCCTCAGCGCGGCAGCGACGTCGATCCCATCAGGAACGCGTCGATTGCGTGCGCGCACTGCCGCCCTTCGCGGATCGCCCACACCACCAGCGACTGGCCGCGGCGCATGTCACCGGCAGCAAACACCTTGGCAACTGAAGTCTGATAGCAACCATCGCCATCGGTCGTGGCCTTGGCATTGCCGCGCGCATCCTTATCGACGCCGAAGGCATCCAGCACTTGCGCCACCGGCGAAACAAAGCCCATCGCCAGCAAGATCAGGTCAGCTTTCATCTCGAATTCGGAACCCGGCACTTCCACCATCTTGCCGTCTTTCCATTCGACGCGGGCAGCGATCAGTTTCTCGACCTTGCCATTCTTGCCTTCGAGTCGCTTGGTAGTCACGGCCCAGTCGCGCTCGCAGCCTTCTTCGTGCGAAGACGACGTGCGCAGCTTGATCGGCCAGTAGGGCCAAACCAGCGGCTTGTCTTCTTCGTCCGGTGCCTTGGACATCAGCTCGAATTGCGTCACCGACGCCGCGCCGTGGCGGTTGGAAGTGCCGACGCAGTCGGAACCGGTATCGCCGCCGCCGATCACGATCACGTGCTTGCCGGTGGCCATGATCTGGTCTTTCAGCTTGTCGCCGGCATTGACCTTGTTTTGCAGCGGCAGGAAATCCATCGCAAAGTGCACGCCTTGCAATTCACGGCCCGGCACCGGCAAGTCACGCGGATTTTCCGCGCCGCCGGCGATCACCACGGCATCGAATTCCTTGTTGATCTGTTCCGGCGAAATGGTTTCCTTGGCCCAGTTGGTGACATTCGACGGAAAATCTTTGCCGACCAAAACGCTGGTGCGGAATGTCACGCCTTCGGCTTGCATCTGCTCGACGCGGCGGTCGATGTGCGACTTTTCCATCTTGAAATCAGGGATGCCGTAACGCAGCAAGCCGCCGACGCGATCGTTCTTTTCAAACACGGTCACGTCATGGCCGGCGCGCGCCAGTTGCTGGGCAGCGGCCATGCCGGCAGGACCGGAACCGACCACGGCGACTTTCTTGCCGGTCTTGTGTGCGGCAGGCAGCGGTTTGACCCAGCCGTTTTCCCAGCCCTTGTCGATGATGAAGTGTTCGATCGACTTGATACCAACCGCGTCACTGTTGATGTTCAGAGTGCAGGCGGCTTCACACGGCGCCGGGCAAATACGGCCGGTGAATTCCGGGAAATTATTGGTCGAATGCAGCGTGTCGAGCGCCTCTTGGTAATTGCCGTGATACACCAGATCGTTCCAATCTGGAATGATATTGTTGACCGGGCAGCCGTTGTTGCAGAACGGGATGCCGCAATCCATGCAGCGCGCGCCCTGTACCTTGGCGTCGGCGTCGGACAAGCGGACGACAAATTCCTTGTAATGCTTCAAGCGCGCCTTAGGCGCTTCGTACGCTTCTTGCAAGCGCTGGTATTCCAGAAAACCGGTTACTTTGCCCATGTTGTTCCTTCAATCTTGTCGGTAGGGTGGGCATCGATGCCCACGCCGTTGGTTACAGATCCGCGTGGGCACAAGTGCCCACCCTACATTTTTATGCTGCGATCTTTTCCTTGGCTTTAGCGGCGTGCAATTCGCCCAGCGCCCGCTTGTACTCGGTCGGGAAGACCTTGACGAACTTGGTACGTGCAGTGGCCCAGTCATCCAGCAGGTTGCGCGCGCGCGTGCTGCCGGTGTACTTGAAGTGACGCTCGATCAAGCCTTTCAGAATCGCTTCATCGGTTTGCTTGTCACCACCGCGCTTGGTCGCGTGCCAGATGGCGCGATCGACTTTGGCTTCTTGCTCGACGGAAGACAGCACGGTATCCAGCGCCACCATCGCCATGTTGCATTTCTTGGCAAAGTCACCGTCCGGGTCGTACACGTAAGCGATGCAACCCGACATGCCGGCAGCAAAATTACGGCCGGTATTGCCCAGCACCACCACGGTACCGCCAGTCATGTATTCGCAGCCATGATCGCCGGTGCCTTCGACCACGGTGATCGCACCGGAGTTGCGCACCGCGAAACGTTCGCCAGCCACGCCATTGAAGAAAGCTTCGCCGGCAATCGCGCCATACAGCAAGGTATTGCCGCTGATGATGTTATCGACCGCGCGGCCGCGGAACTCGGTGTTCGGACGCACGATGATGCGGCCACCCGACAGGCCCTTGCCAACGTAGTCGTTGCCTTCGCCGACCAGATCCAGCGTAATGCCATGCGCCAAGAACGCACCAGCCGACTGGCCAGCAGTACCTTGCAATTGGATGTGGATAGTGTCGTCCGGCAAACCTTCGTGGCCGTATTTTTTCGCCACTTCACCCGACAGCATGGTGCCGACGGTACGGTTGACGTTTTTCACCGGCGAGATGAAAGATACTTTCTCGCCTTTGTCGATTGCCGCTTTCGCTTGCGCGATCAGCTTGTGGTCGAGCGCTTTTTCCAGCCCGTGATCCTGCTCTTCCACTTGGTAACGCGGCTCGTCGGCCGGCACATCCGGCTGGTAGAAAATTTTGCTGAAGTCGAGACCCTTGGCTTTCCAGTGCGAGATGGCTTTCGACTTGTCGAGCAAGTCGGAACGACCGATCAATTCATTGAAAGTACGGATACCCAACTGCGCCATGATCTGACGCGCTTCCTCCGCGACGAAGAAGAAATAATTGACCACGTATTCCGGTTTGCCGGAGAACTTCGCGCGCAGCACCGGGTCTTGCGTGGCAACGCCAACCGGGCAGGTATTCAGATGGCACTTTCGCATCATGATGCAGCCCTCGACCACCAGTGGTGCAGTGGCAAAACCGAGCTCATCGGCGCCCAGCAGCGCACCGATCACAACATCACGACCTGTCTTGATCTGGCCGTCGGTCTGCACGCGGATGCGGCTACGCAGACGATTCAGCACCAGGGTTTGTTGCGTCTCGGCCAGACCGAGTTCCCACGGTGAACCGGCATGCTTGACCGACGACAGCGGCGACGCACCGGTGCCGCCATCGTGGCCGGCGATCACGACGTGATCGGCCTTGGCTTTCGCCACACCGGCAGCCACCGTGCCGACGCCGACTTCGGACACCAGCTTGACCGAGATCGAGGCTTTCGGATTGGCGTTCTTCAGGTCGTGGATCAGTTGCGCCAAATCTTCGATCGAATAAATATCATGGTGCGGCGGTGGCGAAATCAGGCCGACGCCCGGCACCGAGAAACGCAGCTTGGCGATGTACTCGGACACTTTATGACCCGGCAACTGGCCGCCTTCGCCCGGCTTGGCACCTTGCGCCATCTTGATCTGAATCTGATCGGCCGAGGTTAGGTACTCAGTGGTGACGCCAAAACGGCCAGAGGCAACCTGCTTAATCCGCGAGCGCAGCGAATCGCCTTCCAGCAACGGCGTATCGACTTCAACACGATCGCGGCCGATGGCCGATGCCAACGTGTCGCCCTGCTTAATCGGAATACCATTCAATTCCTGGCGATAGCGATTTTCATCTTCACCACCTTCGCCGGTATTCGATTTGCCGCCGATGCGGTTCATCGCGATGGCCAGCGTGGCATGCGCTTCGGTCGAAATCGAACCGAGCGACATCGCACCGGTGGCGAAGCGCTTGACGATTTCCTTGGCCGGCTCGACTTCATCCAGCGGAATCGCTTTGCTCGGGTCGATCTTGAACTCGAACAAACCGCGCAAAGTCATATGACGTTTGGATTGATCGTTGATGATCTGCGCGTACTCTTTGTAAGTATTAAAGTTGTTGGAGCGAGTCGAATGCTGCAGCTTGGCGATCGCATCCGGCGTCCACATGTGGTCTTCGCCGCGAATGCGGAAAGCATATTCGCCGCCGGCGTCGAGCGCATTGGCCAGCACTGGGTCGTCGCTGAAAGCTTGCTTGTGCAAACGCAGCGCTTCTTCGGCGATCTCGAATACGCCGATGCCTTCGACGTTAGACGCGGTGCCCTTGAAGTATTTATCGACCAAGGCCTTGTTCAAACCGATGGCCTCAAAAATCTGCGCGCCGCAATAAGACATGTAGGTAGAGATGCCCATTTTCGACATCACCTTCATCAAGCCCTTGCCGACTGCTTTCTGGAAGTTGTAGATCACCTTCTCGGCCGACAACTCGCCCGGCAAGTCTTGCGCCAAATCAGACAGCGTATCCAGCGCCAAATAAGGATGCACGGCTTCCGCGCCAAACCCCGCCAGCAGCGCAAAGTGGTGCGTTTCGCGCGCCGAACCGGTTTCCACCACCAAGCCGGCGGAGGTACGCAAACCCTTGGCCACCAAGTGCTGATGAATAGCCGAGGTTGCCAACAAGGCGGGAATCGCCACTTGATCGGCAGCCACCTTGCGGTCGGAAATAATCAAAATATTGTGACCAGACTTGACCGCATCAACCGCTTTCGCGCACAGCGATGCCAAGCGCGCTTCGATGCCTTCCTTGCCCCAAGCGGTCGGATAGCAAATGTTCAGCTCGTGCGACTTGAACTTGCCGCCGGTGTGCTTGCCGATGTTACGCAGCTTGGCGATGTCGGCATAGTCGAGCACCGGCTGCGCGACTTCGAGACGCATCGGCGGATTGATGTTGTTGGTATCGAGCAGATTCGGCTTCGGACCGATGAAGGACACCAGCGACATCACCATCGCTTCGCGGATCGGATCGATCGGCGGATTGGTCACTTGCGCGAACAATTGCTTGAAATAGTTGTACAGCGGCTTGTTCTTGTTGGACATGACCGCCAGCGGCGAGTCGTTGCCCATCGAGCCGGTGGCTTCTTCACCTTGCACTGCCATCGGTGCCATCAAAAACTTAATGTCTTCCTGGGTGTAGCCGAACACTTGCTGACGATCCAGCAGCGGGATAGTCGATTTCGCTTCCGCCGTCTCGGCATCGAGCTCGCCCAGCTTGATGCGCACCGAGTCGATCCATTGCTTGTACGGCTTGGCATTGGCGAAGGTGTCTTTCAATTCTTTGTCGTCGATGATGCGACCGGCATCGAGATCGATCAAAAACATTTTGCCCGGCTGCAGGCGCCATTTCTGGATGATCTTCGACTCAGGAATCGGCAGCACGCCCGATTCGGACGCCATCACCACCAGATCGTCATCCGTCACGATGTACCGCGCCGGACGCAAGCCGTTGCGGTCCAGCGTGCCGCCGATATGACGGCCGTCGGTGAAGGCCATGGCGGCGGGACCATCCCACGGCTCCATCATCGCCGCATGGTATTCATAGAAGGCGCGGCGGTTGTCGTCCATCAGCGTGTGGTTTTCCCAGGCTTCCGGGATCATCATCATCATCGCTTGGGCAATCGGATAACCGGCCATCACCAGCAACTCCAGCGCGTTGTCGAAGCTAGCGGTGTCGGACTGACCTTCGTAAATCAGCGGGAATAATTTTTTCAGATCATCGCCCAGCACGGCCGACTTCATCACGCCTTCACGGGCACGCATCCAGTTGAAGTTGCCCTTGACGGTGTTGATCTCGCCATTGTGTGCCAGCAAGCGATAGGGGTGCGCCAACGGCCACTCAGGAAAGGTGTTGGTGGAGAAGCGTTGATGCACCAAGGCCAATGCGGAAATACAACGCGCATCCTGCAAATCCTTGTAATACACGCCAACTTGATCCGCCAGCAGCAAACCCTTGTACACCACGGTACGCGCCGACATCGATGGCACGAAGAATTCCTTGCCGTGCAACAGATTCAATGCCTGGATCGCATGGCCGGAAGATTTACGAATCACATACAGTTTGCGCTCGAGCGCATCGGTGACCATGATGTCGGCGCCGCGGCCGATGAAAATCTGGCGAATCACCGGCTCTTTAGCGCGCACGGTTGGCGACATCGGCATGTCGAGGTCGAGCGGCACATCGCGCCAACCCAACACGACTTGGCCTTCGGCCAAGACAGCGCGTTCGATTTCCTGTTCGCAAGCCAAGCGCGACGCGTTTTCTTTCGGCAGGAACACCATGCCAACGCCATATTCGCCGGGCGGCGGCAGTTCCACGCCCTGCTTGGCCATTTCCTCACGATAAAATTGATCCGGGATTTGGATCAGGATGCCGGCGCCGTCGCCCATCAGCTTGTCGGCACCGACCGCACCGCGATGGTCGAGATTCTTCAGGATCAACAAACCCTGCTCGACGATCGAATGGCTTTTCTTGCCCTTGATATGCGCAATGAAACCGACGCCGCAGGCATCATGTTCATTGGCCGGATCGTACAAACCTTGTGCGCGCATACAGCACTCCTCAAATAGTTGGACTATAAGAATAGTGCAGCGCAACAGTTAGATCAACCGCTATAAAATGGGGTCAGAGTTATTTAAATAGTGCATTCTTTTGACTTCTATTTAAATGGGGACATAGTAAATGGCTCATGGCTTCCCGGCATTTTTCGCGCTGGCCGCCGCCTCTTCCCCGAGCAGCGTTTTTGCTGGCCGCCCCCGTTTTGCAGGCTGAATGCGGCGACTGGTCTGCCGCTCCAGCCTGGCAACGAAATCCCTAGAACCAAATGCCCACGCTTTCTCCGTAGCATCTCTCAAGGTTTGCACTTCCGCGTCTGCAAGCCCCTGTGCCACTAGCTCCCGATACGCCGCTTCGCGCTCGAACGGCGTATTGCCCAATGCCCAGTACAAGGGATGCCCGGTGAGGAAGGGATCACTCTTGCTGCCAACATGGTGGGCATAACTCGACCAGGGATATTCCCCCGGATCGACCGCCAGCCCGGCGCGCACCGGATTGAGCTCGATGTAGCGGCTGCACGTCATGAAATAACGCTCGGAATCGATCACGGTCGCCTTGTAGCGCCCCTCCCACAGGGTGCCGGTGCGCACGTATTTACGATTGAAATGCGGCACATAGAACCGCCCCACCCATTGCATCATCCGCCCCAACCCCTGCGCATCCGCAGGGGTCACGAGCAAATGAATGTGATTGGGCATGAGCACATAGGCGTGGATAGCGACCTTGTACTGCCGCGCCGCTTCGCGCAGCCACTTCAGGAAAACGGCGTAATCGTCCGCCTCCCGGAAAATCGGTTGGCGGTCATTGCCGCGCTGGATGACGTGATGCGGCTGATCGGGTACGACGAGACGGGGCAAGCGAGCCATAACGCAATCTTTATTAACTCTGACCCCAATATTTTACGTTAAAAAAATAGCCCGGCGTACCGGGCTCTGCGGTGCGTCTTTTTTCAGAACGGGATGTCGTCATCCATGTCGGAAAAATTGGGAGCCGGTTTGGATGCTGCCGGGCGCGATGCGCCGCCCCCGCTACCTTGCTGGCGTGCCGGGGCGCTGCCGTATTCTTCATCGGCGCTCGGTGCATTGCCGCCGCCCATGCCTTGCCGGCTGCCCAGCATTTGCATGGAGTCGGCGATAATTTCGGTGGTGTAGCGCTCGACGTTTTCCTTGTCTGTCCATTTGCGCGTTTGCAGCTTGCCTTCGACATACACTTGCGAACCTTTTTTCAGGTACTGGCCGGCGATCTCGGCGAGCTTGCGATAGAAGGTGATGCGGTGCCACTCGGTCAATTCCTTTTTCTCGCCGCTGTTCTTGTCTTTCCAGCTTTCGGTGGTGGCAACGGCGATGTTGGTGACGGCGTCGCCATTCGGCATGTAGCGAGTTTCTGGATCGCGTCCGAGGTTGCCGACGATGATGACTTTGTTGACCGATGCCATGCATTTCTCCTATTAAACTACAGCGGTATGCTGCGCATCGCGTGGCGTGCGGCGCGGCAGGTTTTTCATGGAAGCAGCCATTATAAGCCAGAGCACTGTGAGCACAGAGACAAATCCGAACACGGCCGCCGCCCCTGCATGCTGCTTGAGCCAGCCGCCAAACGCGCCGCCGCAAAACAGGCCGAGCGACTGCAAGGTGTTATAGACGCCCAGTGCCGTGCCTTTGGCTTGCGGTGGTGCGATGCGCGATACCAGCGAGGGCTGGCTGGCTTCCAGAATATTGAAAGCGACAAAGAATGCCAGCAGCAGTCCCACCAGCAGCCAGCCGGCTGCACCAGCATGCGACAGCCAAGCCCACAAGCCGATCTGCACCAGCAACAGCAGTGCGATCGCCGCGACGAAAACCTGTTTGGCCTTACCCAGTTTTTCACCTATGAAAATCGGCGGCAACATCAGCACGAAGGAAGCTAGCACCACCGGCAAATAGATTTTCCAGTGCGCTTCCACCGGCAAGGCCAGCGCCTGCACCAGCGCCGATGGCACCACCACGAATACCGCCACCTGGGTGAAATGCAGCACGAACACGCCAACGTTTAAACGCATCAATTCGCGATGCCGCACGATTTCGATCAAGGGAATACGTTGCGTGGCGATGCTAGGCACTACTGGCACCACGAACAGCACCACGGCAATCGCCGCCACGGCCAGCGCCGCCGTCAACCAGAAAATGCCGGGCATGCCGATCCAGTGATACAGCAGTGGCGCACCGACCATCGACAACGCAAAGCTGACACCGATCGAACCGCCGACCATAGCCATCGCCTTGGTGCGGTGTTCTTCGCGGGTGGCATCGGCGATCCACGCCGTGATCGCTGCCGAGATCGCGCCCGCGCCCTGAATGGCGCGGCCGGCAATCACCCAATGGATGTCGGTCGCCATGGCTGCCATCGCCGCGCCGATCACGAACAAAGCTAAGCCGCCGACGATCACCGGCTTGCGACCGTAACGATCGGACGCGATACCGAACAGGATCTGGAAGCACGCCTGCGCCAATCCGTACATGCCCAGCGCCAGGCCGACCAGCGACGCATCGCCGCCGCCCTGCAGGGTTTTGGCGTATTCGGCGAAGACCGGCAGGATCAGGAACAAGCCCAGCATGCGCAGCGCAAAGATCGCGGCGAGCGATGCGCTGGTGCGGATTTCAACCGGCGTCATGCGTTCGCCGGCAGCGTGGGATTCGTGGGAAGACATAGGTTCAGGACAGCGCAAGCCGACGACAAGCGGCTTCAAAACCCGCTATAGTATCAGGTTGACCCGTTTTCACCGGTGGCAGGATCGTTCGTCCGCGCCGGCACTGGCCCAGCCAAGGAAGAGTACCGATTTCATGGAAGAAATTCGCATTCGCGGCGCGCGCACGCACAACCTGAAAAACATCAGCCTCGACCTGCCGCGCAACCAGTTGATCGTCATCACCGGTTTGTCCGGTTCCGGCAAATCCTCGCTGGCGTTCGACACCTTGTATGCAGAAGGTCAACGCCGCTATGTCGAATCGCTGTCGGCGTATGCGCGGCAATTCCTGCAATTGATGGAAAAGCCGGATGTCGATTTGATCGAAGGATTATCGCCGGCAATTTCGATCGAGCAGAAAGCCACTTCGCACAACCCGCGCTCCACTGTCGGCACCGTCACCGAAATCCACGATTATCTGCGCCTCTTGTACGCCCGCGTCGGCACGCCCTACTGTCCCGATCACCCAGAAAACCCGCTGGCAGCGCAATCGGTGTCGCAAATGGTCGATGCGGCACTGGGACTGCCGGAAGATACCAAGATGATGATCCTCGCGCCGGTAGTCGCCAATCGCAAAGGCGAGCATGTGGATTTATTCGAGGAAATGCAGGCGCAAGGCTTTGTGCGCTTCCGCATACAGAGCGGCACCCATGCGGCAAAGATCGTCGAAGTCGATGATCTGCCGAAACTAAAAAAAACCGAGAAGCACACCATCGACGTGGTGATCGATCGCGTGAAAGTGAAGGCCGACATCAAGCAACGTTTGGCCGAAAGTTTCGAAACCGCGCTGCGCCTAGCCGAAGGCCGCGCCATCGCCCTGGAAATGGATAGCGGCGCCGAACACCTGTACTCCAACAAGTTCGCCTGTCCGGTGTGCGGCTATTCGCTGCAGGAGCTGGAGCCGCGCCTGTTTTCCTTCAACAACCCGATGGGTGCCTGCCCGGAATGCGATGGCCTCGGCCATATCGAATTCTTTGATCCGAAACGGATTGTCGCCTTCCCCAATCTTTCTCTCGCTTCCGGCGCAATCAAGGGCTGGGACCGGCGCAACCAGTTCTACTTCCAGATGCTGTCCAGCCTGGCCGAGTTCTACGGCTTCGACCTCGATACGCCTTTCGAAAAACTGCCGCAGGAAGCACAGAACGTGATCCTGCACGGCTCCGGCAAGCAGGCAATCCCCTTCGCATATATCAACGAGCGCGGCCGCACCGTCGTGCGCGAACACAGCTTCGAAGGCGTGGTCAACAACCTGCAACGACGCTACCGCGAAACCGATTCGATCGCGGTCAAGGAAGAGCTGGCAAAGTTCATCAATGAAAAGGAATGCCCGGCTTGTGCCGGTGCACGTCTGCGCATCGAGGCGCGCCATGTCAAGGTCGGCAGCGGCAAGCAAGAACGGGCTATTTACGAAGTGGCGGCGACGCCGCTACGCGAGACGTTGAAATTTTTTGAAACGCTGAAGCTGACCGGCGCGAAGCGCGAAATCGCCGACCGCATCATCAAGGAAATCGTCTCGCGTTTGAAATTTCTGAACAATGTCGGTCTCGATTACCTCTCGCTGGAACGCAGCGCTGACACACTCTCCGGTGGCGAAGCGCAGCGCATCCGCCTCGCTTCGCAAATCGGCAGCGGTTTGACCGGCGTGATGTATGTGTTGGATGAACCCTCGATCGGCTTGCATCAACGCGACAACGATCGCTTGATCGATACGCTCAAGCACTTGCGCGACATCGGCAACAGCGTGCTAGTGGTCGAGCATGATGAAGATGCGATTCGCGCCGCCGACTTCGTAGTCGATATGGGCATCGGCGCTGGCGTGCATGGCGGCGAAGTGATCGCACAGGGCACACTGAACGATATCCTCAAGAACAAGAAATCGCTGACCGCGCAATATCTGTCCGGCAAACTGGCAATCAGCGTGCCGAAGAAGCGCACCAAGGCCGACCCGAGCAAACAATTCATCATCACCGGCGCCAGCGGCAACAACCTCAAGCAGGTCACGCTGTCGCTGCCGGTCGGCTTGCTCACTTGCGTGACCGGTGTTTCCGGTTCCGGCAAATCGACGCTGGTCAACGACACGCTGTATCACGCTGCCGCGCGCCATTTGTACGGTTCGCAGGCCGAGCCCGCGCCCTTCGAGTCGATTTCCGGCTTTGAATTTTTCGACAAGGTGATCTCGGTCGATCAAGCGCCGATCGGCCGCACGCCACGCTCCAACCCGGCGACCTACACCGGCCTGTTCACGCCGATCCGCGATTTGTTTTCGACCGTGCCGACCGCGAAAGAACGCGGCTATTCGGCCGGGCGCTTCTCCTTCAACGTCAAGGGCGGCCGCTGCGAAGCTTGCCAGGGCGATGGCGTGCTGAAAGTCGAAATGCACTTCCTGCCGGACGTGTACGTGCCCTGCGACGTTTGCCACGGCAAGCGCTACAACCGCGAAACCCTGGAAGTGCAATACAAGGGCAAAAACATCACCGAAGTGCTGGACATGACAGTGGAAGACGCGCACGAATTCTTCCGCCCGGTGCCGGTCATCGCGCGTAAGCTGCAAACCCTGCTCGATGTCGGCCTCGGCTACATCAAACTCGGCCAGAGCGCGACCACACTGTCCGGCGGGGAAGCGCAGCGGGTCAAGCTATCGCTGGAACTGTCCAAGCGCGACACCGGCCGCACGCTCTACATCCTCGACGAACCGACCACCGGCTTGCATTTTCACGACATCGACCTACTGCTGAAAGTGATTCACCGTTTGCGCGATCAGGGCAATACCGTGGTCATCATCGAACACAATTTGGATGTCATCAAGACAGCAGACTGGATCGTCGATCTCGGCCCGGAAGGCGGAGCAGGCGGTGGACAAATCATCGCCAGCGGCACACCGGAAACGGTCGCTGCCGATCCGGCCAGCGTCACCGGTAAATACCTGACACCGCTGTTGAAGAAAAAATGATGACGCGTCATTTGCACATTTCCGGCCTAGTGCAAGGCGTCGGCTATCGTGCCTCGTTTGCAGCGCAAGCGCGGGCGCTGCATTTGTCGGGCTGGGTGCGCAACCGGCGCGACGGCACGGTGGAAGCGCTGGTGGCGGGCGAATTGGCGCAACTGGATGCGATCACTGAATGGGCTCGACGCGGGCCACCGGCCGCACGAGTGGATACAGTCGTCGCCACCGCAACCGACGATGCAGCAGTCGATGCGGGAAGTTTCAAAATATTGCCAACGGCATAGCCAGCGTTCACGCTTTCAGCAAACGTGCTTCCGCCTGCGCCACGCTTGCACTCACGCCTTTCAGCACCACGACATCACCCGCCAGCAAGACAAGGTCTGCACCGAGTTCGATGCGTTCCTGCCCACGTCGAACCGACGCGACCTCAACGCCCAGCACATGCAAATTCAAACTTGTTAGCGATTTTCCAATCGCATACGCTGTGTCATGCAGCGTCACCGAATGCATACGCATTTGCACATGACTGTCGTCGTCGGCCGCATCGCCTGCGCCGTGGATAAAACCGCGTAAGGAAGCGTAGCGTTCACCGCGCGCCACCTGCACCCGATGCACTACACGCCGCAAGGGCACGCCTAGTTGCACCATTGCATGCGACGCCAACATCAAACTGCCCTCGATCGCTTCCGGCACCACTTCGGCCGCACCGGCGGCACGCAAT
>JAFECY010000172.1 GCA_018241865.1 Pseudomonadota bacterium
AAGCGGCGCACATGCTGGCCGCCGGTCAGCCGGAAGTCATGGATACCCTCGGGCGCATGTTCGAGTCGGCCCTCATCAAGACTGCGCTCAAACACACGCACGGTCGCAAGAACGATGCGGCGGTGCGACTTGGTATCGGCCGCAACACGATCACCCGCAAAATTCAAGAGCTCGGCATCGCCGGTGCCAAGGACGACTGAGCACCTTTCGCCAGCCGGCTGACCAGCAGACCCGCCGCCAACGTGGCGAGCAGGTGCTTGAGCGTATGCCCGCTCAGTATGCCGGTCAGCGCTAGGATGGGGCTATCCTGCAGTTCCGCGATTTTGGCGGCGACATACAGACCAATGGCCGCGCCGAACAACAGGCGATCTGCGCGCGGCGCGCGCGCAATCCACTGCCACAGCGGAATCAACACCAGCGGCAGCGTCTGCAGCAGCAGGTAAGGGCGCAGATCGCCCTTGCCAGCTTGTTCCGTGTATTGCCACCAGAGCACGCTGGCAATGCCCGCCAGCGCCAGCAAGGGTGCATCGCAGCGTCCGCCGCCCTTGGTTTCCGCCCGCATCGCTGCCAACAAGCCCGCGCAGGCCAGCGCGATAGGCAGACGATCCCAAATCAAGCGCGCATTGTCGGGCGCGAGGTGATACCAGCCTGAACCGAGCGATGTCAGCGCCAGCGCCAGCAAGAACAAGCGCCAGCCGCGCAGAGCAAGCCGGTTCGGCATGTCGGCATCCAGCCGTCGCCAGCCCCACGCCGCGACTAGCAAAAATCCGAGATTGGACAAGACATCGGCCGCATGCGGCAAACCGAGCAGCATGCGCTGATCGGCGAAGGCATGGTAGTGCGGCAGTTGCGCGATCGGGCCGTGCAGCAGCATGCCGATGGCGGCGCAAAGGACGAGAACGAGCGGAATACGGGTGCGGATGTCTGGCATGGCAGCGAGTGGTCGGGACGATCAAGCGGCCATCTTAATGCGGCGCGGCGGAACTCGAATGTGTTTCGCGCCGGTGGCGCATCATGCTGTGGGTGGGATTGTGCGGCGATACTTTACGCGCCCACTTCAACCCGTTCCGACCCCGCCGCCATCTCACCAATTACGGCTGCTTCGCCGAAACCTTCGCGGCGGAAAATATCCAGCACCGCATCGACGGCTTCCGGCGCGCATGACACCAGCAGGCCGCCCGAGGTTTGCGGATCGGTCAGCAAGGCTTGCTGCACCGGTGTGATTGCGTCGGCCAGTCGCACGTCGTGGCCGTAACCGGCCCAGTTGCGGCCGGATGCGCCGGTGATGAAACCGCTCTCCGCCAGTTGCGTCACGCCGCGCAGCAGCGGGATGCGCGCCATGTCCAGCTTTGCGGTCAGCCCTGCGCCGCGTGCCAGTTCCAGCGTGTGGCCGAGCAGGCCGAAGCCGGTCACGTCGGTCAGCGCATGCACGCCGGCTAGTTCCGACAAGGCCCTGCCCGGCTTGTTGAGTTTGGTGGTGTTGGCGATCATCGCGGCATAGCCGTCAGCGTCGAGCGCATTTTTCTTCAGCGCCGCCGACAGGATGCCGACCCCGAGCGGTTTGCCGAGGATGAGTTTGTCGCCAGCCTTGGCGTCGGCGTTGCGCTTGACCTTCGAGGGATGCACCAGTCCCATTACCACCAGGCCGTAGATCGGTTCGACCGAGTCGATGGTGTGGCCACCGGCGATCGGGATGCCGGCTTCGGCGCAGATCGCTTCGCCGCCCTGGATGATCTTGCCGATCACGTCGAGCGGCAACTGGTTGACCGGCATGGCCACCAGCGCCAGCGCCATGATCGGCGTGCCGCCCATCGCATAGACATCGGAGATGGCATTGGTGGCGGCGATGCGGCCGAAGTCGAACGGGTCGTCAACGATGGGCATGAAGAAATCGGTGGTGGCGATCAGCGCCTGCTCGTCGTTGAGTTGATAGACGGCGGCGTCGTCCGCCGTTTCGATGCCGACCATCAATGCCTTCGGCATCGGGAAGCCGCTCGATTTTTTCAATATTTCCGCCAGCACGCCGGGCGCGATCTTGCAACCGCAGCCGCCGCCGTGCGAAAACGAAGTGAGCCGGATGTCCTTGCCTGCAGTGTCCATAATGATGTGTCCTTCAGCGATTCGGGTGCAGCGTATTATCCATCAAGTCTAGCAAGGTCGTTTTCTCGCGTGCAGGAGAGAAGAAAGGCGCGCGCGCATCGCATTGTTGTTGTAGTTGCAGATAAAAATTGCGGTCATCGGCAGCGCGTTCGATCAGTCGCGCCAGTGCGGCGCTGTCGCCTTGCGGGAAATAGCCAACGTAATCATCGCCTAACATGCCGCGATTGCCGGAAATATCGCTGGCGATCACCGGCACGCCGCTGGTGAGGGCTTCGATGATGACGTTGGCCCCACCTTCCATCTGCGAAGCGATCACCATCAAGTGCGATTTTTTCAAGCGCTGCCGGGTCGCTGCGTGCGGCAGATTGCCGATCCAGCGGTAGCGCGGGCAGTCGCGCTGCGTCTGCGACGCCTGTTCCGCCAGCGCGGCATCGAGCGCGCCGCCGATGTGGATGCAACGGATGTCGTCGCGCGTGAGCAGTTGCGCGGCACGCATGAAGGTGGCCGGGTCTTTTTCCGCGCGCAGGTGGCCGATCATGCACACGTCAATATGGCGTCGCTGGAATTTCTCGGTAGCGGGAATGGCTTTCAGCGCTGGAGCAGATTGATAAATCACGCTGGTCTTAGCCTGCAGCGATGGATCGAGTTCGCGCACGCCGGCTTCCTGCAACACGACCAGCCGGTCGGCAATCTGGAGTGAATGGCGGGCGGTGCGATCGGTGCGGATCTCGCCGTACAGGTCGGTGCCGGTCAGCCCCAAAATGGTCGGCAGATCAGGATAGTCTTGCTTGAAGTGCGCCAGCGTCGCCGCCGAGCGGCGCGCATGCAGGGCGATCAGCAGGTTAGGCGTGTGCGCGGGTGGCGTTTCATCTTGACTGCTCGCCAGCGTGACGCGATAGCGGCCGCCCAGCATACCGGCCCAGCGATGGGCGGTTTGCCAATTGCCGTTGTTGGCATTTGCCAGTGCCGGGCTGATAATGTGGATGTGCGGTTTCACTAATACGGCCGGTCGGTTCAGGAAACGCCTTTCATGCAAGCAAATTCACCCTCTTTCCGCAATGCCACGCCCGATGCGATGGCGCAAGCCTTGCGAGATGCGCGCGATTATACGCTGACGTTGTTTGCCTGTTTTCAAGCAGCTGGTCTGGACGATCCGCTGCGCGTGCCGCTGCTGGACATCGTCAATCCGCCTTTGTGGGAGCTTGGCCATCTCGCTTGGTTTGCCGAGTGGTACATCCTGCGCGAAGCCGAATCGAGCGATCCGACATCGGCCAAGCGCCCCTCGCTCCTGAGCCGGGGCGATGACTGGTTCGATTCCAATACCGTGCCGCACGCCGCACGCTGGTCACTGGAATTACCGAGTGCCGGCGCGCTGAAAACCTATTGCCATGAAGTGCTCGACCGTGCACTCGACAAGCTATTGCATGTCGAGAACGAACATGCGGCTTTGTACCCCTATCGGCTGGCGCTGGCGCATGAAGACATGCACGGCGAAGCCTTCGCTTACACCTTGCAGACGCTGGGCGTGGATGCGCCGCAGGAATTGGCCGGTCATGCATTTCCGCACTGGGCCGAAGGCGAGGTGCGTTTTCCCGGTGCGACCATCGAGTTGGGATGCGTGGAAGGCGCGGGCTTTTGTTTCGACAACGAAAGACAGGCGCACGGCGTTCACCTTGCGAGCTTCACGATGGATACGACCTTGGTATCGAACGCGCAATTCGGTGAATTCATCACCGACGGCGGTTATCGGCAGGCAGCGTTGTGGAGTCCGGCCGGTCGCGAATGGCTGTTGCATCTCGCTCAGGATGGTCAGGAAGCGCCGCGCTACTGGCAACGCGACGGTCGGCATTGGTTGGCCGAGCGTTTCGGTCAGCCCGTGCTGCTGGCGGCGCATGAGCCGGTGCGCCATGTCAGTCTGTACGAAGCGCAAGCCTATTGCGTCTGGGCTGGGCGGCGTTTGCCGACTGAAGCGGAATGGGAATACGCGATGCTGACCGCGCATCCGGCCATGCGCTGGGGCGATTTGTGGGAATGGACGGCGTCTTCTTTCGCACCGTATCCCGGTTTTGTGGCCGATGCCTATCGCGAATATTCTATGCCGTGGTTTGGCACGCACCAGACTGTGCGCGGCGCGTCTTTCGCCACGCAGTCGCGCATGCGTTCGGCGAAATATCGCAATTTCTATCTGCCGCAGCGGAACGATTTTTTTGTTGGATTTCGCACTTGCGCTTTTTAGTGGTCAATGCGAGTAGTCAATGCGAGTAGTCAATGCGTGTGCAGCAAAACAAAACGGCCACAGGGTGCACACCCTGCGGCCGTTTTGCTTGAGACCTAAAGCTGAAATCGATCAGCGGTCGCCGTAGGAACGACGTGCGCCGTCGCCTTGGCTGCGACCTTTGTAACCACCGCCGCCGCCTTCCTTGCGCGGTGCGCTGCCCGGCTTGCTGAACGTGCGTTGGCCCGGCTTGGCACTGTTGTTACGGTTGGCACCCGGCTTCCAGCCATTCGGTTTGCGTGCCGGTGCGGCAGATTTTTTCGGCTCGTAGCCTTCGATCACATCGACCGGAATCGTTTGCTTGGTAAAGCGCTCG
Source organism: Pseudomonadota bacterium (assembly GCA_018241865.1). Classification (GTDB taxonomy): domain Bacteria; phylum Pseudomonadota; class Gammaproteobacteria; order Burkholderiales; family Burkholderiaceae_D; genus Paucimonas. Next base: position 4,692 of record JAFECY010000172.1, read on the forward strand.
ATGCGTTTGACGTGCATGCTTTCGGCATGGTTGACCAGCGAGATCGCCAGACCATTGCGGCCGGCGCGGCCGGTGCGGCCGATGCGGTGCACGTAATCTTCCGGGAATTTCGGCAAATCGTAATTGAAGACGTGGGTGATCGCGGGTACGTCGATGCCGCGGGCGGCAACGTCGGTGGCGACCAGCACGCGGACCTGGCCATTGCGCATCGCATTCAGGGTGCGGTTGCGCGCGCCTTGGTGCATGTCGCCATGCAGCGCGGCGGCAGAGAAGCCGGCGATGTTCAGACGATCGGCAATGGTGTCGGCGTCGCGTTTGGTGGCGGTGAACACCACGGCCTGATCCAGCGAGGCATCACGTAGCAGATGGTCGAGCATGCGGTTCTTGTGCGACAGGTCATCGACGAAGTGCACGCGCTGCTGGATGTTTTCATGCTTGTTGGTGGCGTTGGCGATCTGGATGATTTGCGGCTCGCGGGTGATGCGGCGCGCCATGTTGCCGACGACGCCATCCAGCGTGGCCGAGAACAGCATGGTCTGGCGGGTGTCCGGCGTGGCGGCGACGATCTTTTCGATGTCTTCGATGAAGCCCATGTCGAGCATGCGGTCGGCTTCGTCCAGCACCAGAATTTCCAGTTGCGCGAAATTGATCTTGCCCGATTCCATGTGATCGATCAGGCGGCCCGGCGTCGCCACCAAAATTTCTGGATTGCGCGACAGCAGTTGCATCTGTTTCGGATACGGCATGCCGCCCAAAATTGACACGGCTTTTACGCGGCGCATGTAGGAACCGTATTTGTCGGTCGCGGTGGTGACTTGCAGAGCCAGTTCGCGGGTCGGGGTCAGCACCAGCATTTTCGGCTGGGCCGGCTGGAAGCGCGGGCGATCGCCGCGAGCGCGGGCGGCCTGACGTTCCTGGTTCGGGGTCTTGCCAGCGACCGGTGCTTGTTCCGCCGAGGCGAACTTGTGCAGCGAAGGCAGCATGAAGGCGGCAGTCTTGCCGGAGCCGGTTTGCGAGGACACCAGCAGGTCGCGGCCGGCGATGGCGGCGGGCACGGCTTGCTGTTGTACCGGAGTCGGTTGGGTATAGCCGGCATCTGCCAGCGCTTTCAGAATGGACGCGTGTAATCCCAATGCTTCAAAAGTCATGGTTTTCTTTCGTAAAAATCAGCGCTGCGCATGCTCTCGCGAGACGCGCGTACGCAAAAATGCAACGCTAACCAACGAAACAACTGAAAACTCAAAGAGATTTCGGCACAGAAAGCTTTGCGCCGGGACGGTGTTCACTGCTTCAACACCAAAGGCGGGAGGGCTTTATCGTAACTGCTCAGGGTTTGCGATGCTGCTTGATACTACTGAATGCATTGCATGTTGCAGTGCAAGATGCGCATTGTACAGGGGAAATTGGTTTCGTGCTGGTTTTTCTTGGCAGCAGCATCGAGAATGAAAAAGGGCGGCTGGTGCCGCCCGACATCTTGTTGAATGAGAAATTTAGGAATAATCCGCTTGATTCAAACCCATGCCGTGCGAGAAACCGCAATCGACATAGGTGATTTCGCCGGTGATGCCGGCAGCCAAATCCGACAGCATGAAGGCGGCGGTATTGCCGACATCGTCGATGGTGACATTGCGGCGCAATGGCGCGTGCGAGGCGACGAAGCCGAGTAGTTTGCTGAAATCTTGGATGCCGCTGGCGGCCAAGGTTTTGATCGGGCCAGCAGAAATGCCGTTGACGCGCACGCCTTGCGGGCCGAGCGATTCGGCCGTGTAGCGCACGCTGGCTTCCAGCGACGCCTTGGCCAGACCCATGGTGTTGTAGTTGGGGATGGCGCGCATGGCACCGAGATAGCTCAGAGTCAGCAGGGCGGCATTCTTGCTCAACATCGGGCGCGCAGCCTTGGCCATCGCCGGGAAGCTATAGGCGGAAATGTCATGGGCAATCTTGAAACCTTCGCGGCTCAAGCCATCGAGGAAGTCGCCGGCGATCGCTTCGCGCGGCGCGAAGCCGATGGCGTGCACCAAGCCATCGAGTTGGCTCCAAGATTTGCCGAGATCGGCGAACAGCGCATGGATCTGCTCGTCGCTGCCGACATCGCAGTCGAAAATAAGCTCGCTGCCGAATTCTTTGGCGAAATCGGTAATACGATCTTTGAAACGCTCGCCGACGTAAGTGAAGGCCAGTTCGGCACCTTCGCGCTTGCAAGCGGTGGCAATGCCGTAGGCGATGGAACGGTTGGACAACAGACCGGTAATCAGGATTTTTTTGC
>JAFECY010000173.1 GCA_018241865.1 Pseudomonadota bacterium
AATGGGCGGGCGCGCAAGCCTTTAGTTCTTTCGACACCTACATGGCGCCTTATATCCGCAAAGACAATTTGCGTTACGACGAGGTGCGGCAGTATATACAGGAGTTGATCTACAACCTCAACGTGCCGTCGCGCTGGGGCACGCAAACGCCGTTCACCAACCTCACTTTCGATTGGGTCTGCCCGGAAGATTTGCGCGAGCAGGTGCCGGTGATCGGCGGCGTCGAGATGTCGTTCACCTATGGCGATCTGCAGAATGAGATGGACATGATTAACCGTGCCTACATCGAAGTGATGATGGCGGGCGACGCCAAAGGGCGCGTGTTCACCTTCCCGATTCCGACTTACAACATCACCGAAGATTTCGCTTGGAACAGCCCGAACGCCGAACTGCTGTTCGAGATGACGGCGAAATACGGTTTGCCTTACTTCCAAAACTTCATCAACTCGGAACTGAAGCCCAACATGATCCGTTCGATGTGTTGCCGTCTGCAACTCGATTTGCGTGAACTACTCAAGCGCGGCAATGGCTTGTTCGGTTCAGCCGAGCAGACTGGTTCATTGGGTGTGGTGACGATCAATTGCGCGCGCTTGGGCCATCTGTATCGCGGCGACGAGCGCGGCTTGTTGGAACAACTCGACCGTCTGATGGAGTTGGGCAAGGTCAGTTTGGAAATCAAACGCAAGGTGATTCAGCGTCATATGGACAATGGCCTGTTCCCGTACACCAAGCGTTACCTCGGCACCTTGCGTAATCATTTCTCGACGCTGGGCGTGAATGGCATCAACGAGATGATCCGTAATTTCACCAACGACGAACACGACGTCACCACCGAATGGGGGCACGCCTTTGCGGTGCGCCTGCTGGATCATGTGCGCGCGCGCATGCTGCAGTTTCAGGAAGAAACCGGCAACATGTACAACTTAGAAGCCACGCCGGCCGAGGGTACGACTTACCGCTTTGCCAAAGAAGATAAGAAGCGCTACGCCGACATCTTGCAAGCCGGTACCGACGACATGCCTTACTACACCAATTCCTCGCAACTGCCGGTCGGCTTCACCGACGATCCGTTCGAGGCACTGGAGCGACAGGACGATTTGCAGCGTAAATACACCGGCGGCACGGTGCTGCATCTGTACATGACCGAATCGCTATCGAGCCCGGATGCTTGCCGTGAGTTGGTCAAGCGCGCACTGGGGCGCTTCCGCCTGCCCTACATCACGGTGACGCCAACTTTTTCCATCTGCCCGCGCCACGGCTATCTGGCCGGCAAACACGAATTTTGTCCGAAGTGCGATGAAGAAATCATTGCGCGCAAAGAAAAGGAATTGGTCTAGAAACACCCCTTCCCCTTCAAGGTGAAGGCCGGGATGGGGATGGGTTTATCAAGCACGACAAGACCCGTCCCCCCTAACCCTCCCCTTGAAGGGGAGGAAACGAAGCACCCACAACCAACCAAGGAGAACCACATGTCTGATCTCAGCAACCAAACGTCCCTCTCAACCGGCCGCATCGTACTGACCGACGCAGAACGTCAGCCTTGCGAAATTTGGACACGCGTGATGGGCTATCACCGCCCGGTGTCGTCCTTCAATATCGGTAAAAAAGGGGAGTTCCATGAACGCCAATATTTCACTGAGCGCTCTGCACAGCTCGCCTAATCAACCTGACGCCGCGGACCCTCGCTTCATCAAGGTAGGCGGCTTCACGCCGTTTACCGCCACCGACTATCCCGGCAAATTGTCGGCGGTGGTGTTCGTGCAGGGTTGTCCGTGGCGCTGTGGTTATTGCCACAACCCACACCTGCAGCCACGCCTGCAACAGCCGCGCCATCCGTGGCCGCAGGTGTTGGAGTTTTTAGCGCGACGCCGCACGCTGCTCGATGCGGTGGTATTTTCTGGCGGCGAGCCAACGGTGGACCCGGCGCTGCACGATGCGATAGCCGATGTGCGCGCACTCGGTTTTGCGGTCGGCCTGCACAGCGCCGGCATCTATCCGCAACGCTTGGCCGAAGTGTTGCCGCTGGTGGATTGGATCGGCCTCGACATCAAGGCACCGTTCGCGCTGTATGACGACATCACCAATACGCCCGGCAGCGGCAAGCAGGCGTTAGCAGCGGCTGAAGCGGTATTGGCGGCCGGCGTCGATTATGAATTTCGCACCACTGTCCACTCCAGTTTGTTGAGCGATCAAGAGCTGATCGATCTCGGCCATACCTTGGCACGCATGGGCGTACGCAACTATGCGTTGCAAACTTTCCGTACACAGGGTTGCGCCAACGAGGGATTGAATGCTACCGCCAAACCGGGCTATCCGTCCGAACAACTGGCGCAGCAGTTGGCAGCGCTGTTTCCGTCGTTTACTCTGCGACGGGGTTGATCGATGCAAGGTTGATCGATGCAGGGTTGGTCGAGACAGCGCTGTCGTTGTCAGCAGAAGCAGTCGTAACGGCATGGATATCGACGCTGATTTTTTCCAATACGGTTTGCGCCTGCTCCGCATCAAAATCGGCGTGGTAGCGCTTCTTCACGCCGTATTCTTGTAATTGATAATAATGATTGGGTTCCACTCCGTGGCGCGCTAAACAATGGCGCGCGCACGCCAACGCGCACCCATCGAGCGCAATCACCGGCCGCCCGGAAGTGGCAATCTTCACGAGATGCGGCACGTCGCCGCCGACACCGGCAATGCACGACATTTCCGCCACGCCCTGACGATCGAGCTGCAACGCAATTTGGTTGGCGGCCTGCGCGGCGCTGGAACAACCGGAACAGGAATACACCAGCGGCAGCTTGGTATCTTTCGGCATGACGAGATTTTCTACTCTGTGCGCCTATGGCTTGGTTTGAAATCGCGCCAATAGACGGCTAGGATCGAATGGCGGAAACTCGATGGCATCGAGCGTATTCTTCACAAGCAAACCCAATTCGGTATCGCCTTCCATTATCAAACGACGCGAAAAAAATAAGGTATCTGGATCTTCCTGACGCCGCGCCAGCAAGAGAAAATCCTGTGCGCTCGCAGCGATCAGTAAATCCGGCTTGCCCTCGGCCTGACAAGCGGCGAAGCGCTCACCATCACAGCAAAAATGAAACGCCAACTGTGCATCGCGCACATGAATACACAAACGCTTCCCCTTGAGCGTGTGTCGCACGTCTTGCGGCAGACTGTTTTTCAAGGCCACATTGAGCGCACTGGCGAATAGCAACGAACCGGGATAGACCGGCAACAGTGACAACAATTTGCCGGCGATGGACGGCAGCGTGAAATGGTTTTGTCGGTTCTGATTCATGCGTATTCCCTCTTCCATTTCCAATACATCCCCTTCTCTTCAAAACTTCCCCAACATCGCTCCCCTTCAAAAGTTCCCCAACATCCCCTCCCCTTCAAGGGGAGGGCTAGGGAGGGGATGGGGGAATAAAAGATAAAAAAATGCACGCCTTAAGCCGCGATCTGCTCCAATCCCGGCTTACCGTGCCAATAACCATCGCAACCAGCTTCCGGCATCAACGGCCGCATTTCTTTCAAGGCCTCGCCCGCTTTCATCGCGCCATCGGCCACCGCGCGGAACAGTTCGACAATCCGCGCCGTGTGCTGTGCTTGCGGACTCATGCGCACCACATCCACGCCCAGCGCCGCCATGTTCGACAATTCGTTCATCAGGTTATAAACCAACGCCGATTGCGTCTGAATGCCGTTGATGACCAAAAAACGGCCGCCCTCGCGCGTATTCAGCGACAGCCCATCCGGGTGTTCCATACACAAAAATCGGCAATCGTCTTTCGGTAGATTGTGGTGACGCGCGGTAAAGCAACGCGCTGAAAATGCCAACGGCATGCGGCCATAAGCGAAAACTTCCGTTTGTATCGGCTGCGACTTTTTCTGCAGCACATGCTGTAACTGTGCGCGACTCATTTCCAGCGGCATTACCCAGCGCGTAGCGCCGGATTCGGTGAAAAAATCGAGCGTTGGCGCACTGTAGATATTCAAGTGCGGCCCGGCGACGAAAGCTTGACCGTTCATGCAATGCACCGCGCCCATGTCATTGGCTTCCACCGCAAAATTGCCATTGCCGGCGATGCGATGCAAGACGGCAATGTCGCTCTTCGATTCCAGCAGCACTTGCGTTGAAAGCACAACTTCCTTACCCGCTTCGCGCAACATCTGCGCGACATCGAGCCAGTCCGACAAACGCAACTCGTGTCGGCGCGAACACACCGCCTCACCGAGATAAACGATATCGATAGGCGCGGCGGCCATCGTTTCGTAAAAGTCAAACACCGTCATGCGCGGCCAGTAATACAGGATCGGTCCTAGCGCCAGTTTCACGTCGTTTCCTTCATTTCCACGGCCGATGATAGGCGCCCAAGGTGTGTTGCTGCCCTTCCGCCACTTTATTCAATTCATGCATCCATGTCGGCTTGACCGAATAGCGTTGCGCCGAATGACGACTATGGTCGATCGCCTGCCGCCACACCTGCGTCACTTGCGCCACATAAGCCGGACTGCGTTGACGGCCTTCGATTTTGATCGCAGCAATGCCAAGTTTTTGTAGCTGCGGCAAGAGTTCCAAGGTATTCAGACTGGTCGGCTCTTCGATCGCGTAGTAATCCTCGTCGTTGACCTCGAAGCGGCCTTTGCATAGAGTCGGATAACCCGCATTCTCACCGTCGGCGTAGCGGTCGATCAACACGCCGTTCAAACGCGATTCCAGCCCCTTTGGCGTCTGCTCCCAGCGCACCGCCTTCGCCGGCGAACACACACCGTGCGTGTTCGGCGCTTCGCCGGTAACGTAAGACGACAAGGCGCAGCGACCTTCGACCATCACGCACAGACTGCCAAAACCAAACACCTCGATTTCCGCATCGGTGTTGGCAACCACATGTTCCACCTGCGCCAACGACAGCACGCGCGGCAGGACGGCGCGAGCAATCCCAAAGCGCTGACGGTAAAAATTGATCGCTTCGTAATTGGTGGCCGAGCCTTGCACCGACAGATGCAAACGCAATTGCGGATGGCGTTTGGCGGCGTAAGCCATCAAGGATGGATCGGCCAAGATCACAGCGTCGAGATCAGCGTGCGCAGCGCGATCGATAGCGGCACGCCACTGCTCCCAATTTCCCGCCTGTGGGTAAGTGTTCAATGCCAGCAGCACCTTGCGCTGGCGTTCATGCGCATAACGCACACCTTGCGCAATGGCGGCATCGTCGAAATTCAATCCGGCGAAATTACGCGCATTGGTGGTGTCACGAAAACCAAGATAGACGCAATCGGCACCGTGATCGATAGCGGCTTTGAGCGCAGGCAGACTGCCTGCCGGACATACCAGTTCCATCAGAGTCTTTTGCGGAAGTCGTTCGGATTTGTTTCGTAAATTTCGCCAAACTGTAGCAAGCAAGCTAAATTTTTTGCTTAACCTAGATCAAGTATTTTCAGCCCGCCCATCATGGCATTCCACCGAATTTACTTAACCTGTATCAAGGCGGAAGATTTGCCGACCGCACCATAATGCGCCATCGCTTACGAAGTTTAAGGAATTAAAAGGAGACATGCGATGGGCACGATCACCGAATATATGCGCCACGAACACCGCAACTGCGACGAATTGTTGGCGCTCACTGAAATCAGCATCGGCAAGCAAGAATGGGACGAGGCTGCCGTTTGTTTTCGTGTGTTTTCCGAAGCAACGCTGCGTCATTTCGCTGCAGAAGAAGATGTGTTGTTTCCGGCTTTCGAGGAAGCGACTGGAAATGCGAGCGGACCAACCAGTGTCATGCGCGCAGAGCACATCAAGATACGCGACATGCTGATCCAACTCAACGCATCCATGACGACGCGTAACGCCAAGCAATTTTTGGGTGATGCGGAAACGCTCTACATCATGCTGCAGCAACACAATATGAAAGAAGAAGGTATCCTGTACCAAATGGCAGAGCAGGTTCTGCGCGATACGAAGGAGGACATCATGGCAGCGATTCGACACACGAACGCAATGACAGGGGCGTAATTCCATGAGCGATACGATCCATCTCGATGTCTGCGGCATGGAGCCGCCGGAACCGCTGGAACGCACACTCGATGCGCTCAACCAACTCGCACCCGCGCAAAAATTGCACATCCTGATCGATCGCGAGCCCAAACCGCTTTATCGCATTTTGGAAAACAATGGCTACGCTTATCAGGCCACCGCCCGCCCCGATTATCTGTATGAAATCCTGATCTGGAAAAAATAATTCG
>JAFECY010000174.1 GCA_018241865.1 Pseudomonadota bacterium
CACGGTGAAATTCCTTAAAAACTGGTCAGATACATGAGAGTGAATTGATTGACGACATAGCGCGGCTTGTCGATACCCGGTATGCCCGGAGAGGCATTCGGTGTCGCCGTCACGCGCCGCCACGACAAATCGAGCGAATCTTTCGCGCCCAACGCATAGTTGTAGCCCAGCGTGAAGATCATGGTGCGGCCATCGACACGATAGGCGTACAGTCCGCGGCCGACGAAGGCCTCATCCGGCGTGAACACCTTGGCGATATTGATATTGGCTAAGGTGTGGGTGCCGGTAGAAACCATGTCGCCATAACGGCATTCGCCGCTCAGATAGAGGGTATGCGCCTTGGCTAGCGCATAGTCGAGGTTGAGTCGCGCCGAATAATCACTGCCCGTGAATACTTGACTACGCGCATGGCGCTGGTTGTAGGATAACGCACCGAACAGACCAATGCGATCAGTCAAATCTTGACGCATGCTAAGGCCAAGCGCATACCGATAGCCATCGCGCTGATTGGCCTCGAAATCGCTCAAAGTGAGATTGCCGAATAAACTCCAGATTGGCTCATCGAATTCACCGGAAGCCCGATACTGCAACTCAGCATCAATGCCGCCATTGAGGTTGTTCAGGCCACTGTAGTTCTTGAATCGCTGGCCGCCGACAAAGCCGTTCAGGAACATACGAGTCTTTTCGCCAAGTGGAATCAGCCTGCTCTTGGCAACATTGATGCCGAAGGAACGATCGGAGAGCCGATCCGCATCGGCGCTGGCGCGCGTCACATTGTCGTCAAAGGTATAGCCGGCATCGATCTTGAGCCCGAGCGAACCGAGAGCAAATGATGCACCTGGCGGGGCAACACTCTTGCCATCCAAATTCTTGGACAGACGGAGGAAGAATGCCTGAACATTTTCTTGTCCACTCGAACGCTGCATCTGATAATCAAAACTCAGCGTCAGGCCGCGTGCAAACAGAATGTCGCTACCAATACCCAGCACCAAGACATTGCTGCTGTATGGATTAGTCGTCAGCCCGTAACGCGGGCCGCCGACTTGGTCAGCATAAGAAACTGTCGCCTGTTGCTCCCCCTTGAACTCGTGCTGGTACTCGATACGCAAGCGCGGCAATACCCAGCCAAAGCGCGCTTCGTGCGCCGATTCGGCGCGCAAGCCAGCCGACAACTGCATGCTCGGCACATTTTGACTGTCATAACGCAACGCATACAATCCAGCGCCGCTTTCAGTGGCGGACTGCAAACGATGCTGAGCCACGTCCAAACGGCCATAGGGTGAAAGACGGAGGCCGGTGGCGTTAAATTCGTACCCTGCCGTCAGCGAGCCAAACAGGAAATCGGCTGTGCGCCGGCTGCGGGCGAAATCGTTGACCGGAACCACGTAACGTTCGTTGTCGAAATCGATCTGGCCGTAACCAAGCACACCGTCGAGATAAGTATTTGCTGATGGTTGATAACTGCCATACACCGCCACCGTCTTGCTGCCACTGCGGGTATTACTGCCGTCCGTGCCGATGCTGGTGTTATCACGCCCGTAACCTACACCGACGCCGACCACCAGCTTGTCACTGATGCGCTTATCGGCACCAACGCTGACACCATCAGTACTAAAACTATAGCCATCGCTGCGCTCAGGATTACGCGAGCCGACGCGCACACTACCGCCGGACCAGACATTGATCGCATCTGCTGCGCCACCGGTGCCTCCGCTGGCATTGGTGCTGGCCGATATGTTCAGTGTGCCGTTTTGTGCCGCACCGGCGATCGCAGTCAAGGCTTTACCGAGACCGGCGGCGGCACCGACATTGCTGCCGCCGGACATCGCGGCAGTCACATTTGCCAATGCTGCGGCAGGCGGCACTGACGCTGCCTGATTCAACCCGGCTGCAGGATCACCCTGCAGATTAGCTCCCGGTTGATAGGCGACTCCGGTTGGCCGATCGACCGCCTGTGCACTGGATTGGCTATTCAAGTTGCTGCTGGCGGCCAGCGTACCGATAGTGCCCACCCTAGGGATCAGACTGTTGCTCTCTGTACCCGCATTATTGTCGCTAGGGCGTCGATGCAAAGATTCCAGTCGCCCTTGGAAATTAGCAATCTGCGCGCGCGAAGTCCGGCGCACTGTTTCCACTTGCGAAGTCACCAGCGCCACCACGTTCGGGTCTCGGCTCGGATCCGGTCGGCCGACCACATTGACCGTAATCAACGCTGGCGGGGAAATGCCGCCGTTGCCGTAAGCAATATAGGTGAAACTGTCAGCGCCAAAATAATTGTTGGCTGGCGTAAAAATCACGCGGGTGCCATTGACCGCCACCGTGCCGTGTGCGGGATTAGTTCCGATCGACACCCCGGAAATCGACGAACCCGTGATGTGGGGTGCAAGATCCAGCGTGGTGGCCGTGTTCAAGGGCACGGTCATGGTGACCGCAGCTCCAGTCGGAGCCAAGGTATCGACAGTAACACTAACCGTGGCAGGAGCTGACGTGCCGCCCGGCCCGGTTACGGTGTAGGTGAAGCTGTCGGGGCCGGTATAACCGGCTGTTGGCGTGAAATTAACCGTATAGCCCGCTACAAGCGCCGTTCCGTGGCCGGGCGGCGAGGCAATCGCAATGCTGGAAGAGACCCCCGTCACCTTGGCAGTAAGATCGATCACCTTGGCAGTGTTATAGGGAACGTTGACGCTGGTGTTCGATGCGACCGGCGGTGGTGGATTGGCGACGGTGATTGTTACCACTGCAGCCGCCGACGGCCCACCGCCGGGACCGGTCGCCGTATAGCTGAAGGTATCAACACCATAATAGCCATTGATCGGTGTATAGGTAACCACATTGCCAACCACCGAATTGATCGTGCCGTGCGTCGGCGCAACCGCCACCGCGACCGAGGTCGATGGCCACGTGATCGAAGAGGTGAGATCGATCGCATTCGACACCGAGTTGTAGCCGACCCCGACCGCCGCCGCACCAGCAACCGGCGCGGGCGGCAGACCCACCGTGATCGAAACCGTGCTGGTGTTGGAAGTACCGCCCGGCCCAGCAATATTGTAGGTAAAACTGTCGGAACCGTAATAGCCATTGGCTGGCGTGTAATTGACCACATTGCCGACCACCGAAGTAACCGTGCCGTGACTGGGGCCGGACAAGACGGAAACTGCCGTGTTGGTCACCCCCGATATCGATGCGGAAAGATCGAACCCAGTGGCGGTTTGATAGTTGGCTACTTTAGCGACCCCGCTGGTGGTCGGTGCCGGCGGC
>JAFECY010000175.1 GCA_018241865.1 Pseudomonadota bacterium
AAATTGAAACCCATCATGCAGAAGGCGAGATTCCAGTGCATGCCATTGCCAAACTCGGTGACGGTATGCCCGCATTCGGCATTGTTGCTGCTGTGATGGGCGTGGTGCACACGATGGAGTCGGTCGGTATACCGCCGGCCGAGCGCCGCATCTTGATTGCGCATGCGTTGGTCGGCACTTTCCTCGGCATTTTGCTCGCTTATGGTTTTGTCGGGCCGCTGGCTACCTTGTTGGAGCAAAAATTGCATGAATCGTCCAAGATGTTCCAATGCGTGAAAGTGACGTTGCTGGCCAGCTTGAACGGATATGCGCCGGCGTTGGCGGTGGAGTTCGGACGCAAAGTGTTGTTCTCGACCGAACGGCCTTCCTTCAGCGAATTGGAAGAACACATCAAGGCCTCGAAGAGCAAATAAAACCCAGCGCCTGAACGATTGAACTGGCAGAACCGACATGGCCGATGAAGCGCGACCGATAGTCGTCAAAAAAATCAAAAAATCCGGCGGCGGCCATCATGGCGGCGCTTGGAAAATTGCCTACGCTGACTTCGTGACGGCGATGATGGCTTTTTTCCTGTTGATGTGGCTGCTCGGTTCAACCGCTAAGGGGGACTTGCAGGGCATTGCAGAATATTTCCAGACGCCGCTCAAAGTGGCGATGCAGGGGGGCTCCGGCAGTGGCGATAGCTCCAGCATCCTCAAGGCCGGCGGCCAGGATCTAACCCGCAAGGATGGTCAGAAAAAAAACGGGGAGATCATCGGTAAGCGCAAAACTTATGATTTGAAGACTGCCAACGAAATTTTGGAAAAAGCGGAAGGCGAGCGTCTCAAAGCGCTCAAGCAAAAAATCGAAGAGGTTATCGACAAGAACCCGAACCTGCGGCAATTCAAGAGTCAACTGCAGCTTGATATCACGCCGGAAGGCTTGCGTTTGCAGATCATCGATGAGCAGAACCGACCGATGTTCGCGTTGTCCCGCGCCGAGCCGCAACAGTACACCAAAGAGATTCTGCGAGCGATCGGGCCTGCCTTGAACGAGGTGCCGAACAAGATCAGTGTTTCCGGTCACACCGACGCCACGCCTTATTCCAGCGGCGAGAAAGGCTATAGCAACTGGGAATTGTCGGCGGATCGCGCCAATGCTTCGCGGCGCGAACTGATCGCCGGAGGCATGGATGAGGGCAAAGTATTGCGGGTGGTGGGCTTGTCTTCGGTGGTGTCTTTCGATAGAGCGGATCCGTTCAATCCAACCAATCGACGTATCAGTATCATCGTCATGAATCGCAAGGCAGAACAAGCAGCGATGCAGGAAATGGGAGGTGCGCCGGCTGAGGCGCCAGTCGCGCCGACAACGGATCCGGCCGCAGCGACTCCGGGAGCGCAAAAAACGAATTAGCAGGCCTTCGTCTGTACATTTGCGAAGGCCGATGATAAGGTGTTTCATGCCTATGAAAAAACAACTTGCACCACAGGTTAGACGACTCCTTACGGAGGTCGCTGGGCAGGGTCGTCAGCACTTGTCTGAGGTCGAAACTGATCTCGTGCAGACAACCGTTTTGCTTGATGAGGCGATCGAAAAGCTGGGTGCCAGTTTCATGGCGATCCATGCGGCGGTGTGCGCACAGCAGGAAGCGGTTAATCAATTGCTATCTTCCGGCGCGCAGGCGCAGGAAGATGTGGCGCGTATCAAACACATGAGCGGCGAAATTGGTCGTCATGTCAATTCTGCCGTTACCGGTTTGCAGTTTCAAGATATGACCAGTCAATTGATCGGCCGCACCGTGCGGCGCGTCACAGGTTTGCGCGAAGTGGTTGGTGTACTCGATACCGCTTCTGCTGGTATGCAGGCAGAAGCGGATGTTGGGGAAGTCGTTGAGATGTTGCGCATCTTGAACGAGGTGGTAGTGACCCAGTCTGCAAAGTTGGAGGGCTTGTTGTGGAAGCCGGTACAACAAACGCACATGGAAAGCGGCGATATCGAGTTGTTTTAGACGCGCATGCAAATTCAGGAAGAATGAGAAATAAAGGGCTCGGCCCGGTAAGGAAAGAGCAGGAGACAAGATGGCAAAGACGATACTTGCGGTGGATGATTCTGGTTCACTCCGACAGATGGTGGTGTTCAGCCTGAAGGCTGCCGGCTATCTGGTGACCGAAGCGGTTGACGGTCAGGACGGCTTGGAGAAAGCGAAGGAACAGACCTTCGATTTAGTGCTGACCGATCAGAACATGCCGCGTATGGACGGACTGACGTTGATCCGTTCGCTGCGCGCGCTTTCCAATTATCAGAAAGTGCCGATTCTGATGTTGACCACCGAAGCCAGCGACGAAATGAAACAAAAGGGCAGGGCGGCCGGCGCTAATGGCTGGCTGGTCAAGCCGTTCGATCCGCAACGTCTGACCGAAGTGGTCAAAAAAGTCATCGGCTGATATTGATTGAGGAGCAGTGAACACACAGACAGGCACGAGCGGCACGCGGCGCACATGATGGAGCGGATCCATGACCATTGACATGAGCCAGTTTTTCCAGGTGTTCTTCGAGGAAGCCGAAGAGCTTCTTGCGGAAATGGAAAGGCTGTTGCTCGCCATCGATATCGACACGGCCGATACAGAAGATCTTAATGCGATTTTCCGTTGCGCCCATTCCATCAAAGGTGGTGCCGCAACTTTTGGCATCACCGATTTGGCCGAAATCACCCATGTGCTGGAAACCTTGCTTGACCGTATTCGCAAGGGAGAAATGGCGTTGACTGGCGAGCATGTCGATGCTTTCTTGGCCGCCAAGGATGTGCTCAAAATGCAGCTTGACGGCCATCGTCATGGTGCTACCGTTGATGGAGATGAGGTCGCCAGTGTGCGAGTGATGTTGGAATCTTTGGCGCAGAAAAAATCCGCGCCACCGCCGGTTCGCAAGCCCATCGCACCCCTTGCTCCTGTCGATACCGGCCCGCGCGCTTGTCGGATCGAATTGCCGACGTTGCCGGAGCGCGATATCAAGGCGCTTGCTGCGGAACTAGGCCTGCTTGGCCAGATTACGCAGTCGCAATTAGAAGATGGTCGCAGCGTGTTTCACCTGCAGACCAATGAAAGCATTGACGATGTTATCGCCATCTGCTCTTTCATTCTCGACCCTGCCGATCTCAAAATCACCGAGCCGACCGATGCGCTGACTGTTGCTGCGCCGACCAGTGTGAGTGAAGCTGAGCAAGGCTATGGTTTTTTCGAGCCGCTAGATACGCCGACCGCAAGCGAACAAGATGATCTAGGCTATGGTTTTTTTGAACCATTGGAAACATCGGATAACGCTGCAGTTGTCGCGGATACAGCAGAGCAGGAAAAACAGCAAGGGTACGGTTTCTTTACGCCTTTAGCGCCGAAAAATGATGTGGCAACGCAGCCTGTTGCCGCCACGCCTGCGTCAGTTGTGGCAGAGGCGACGGCACCAGCACGCAAGACGCCGGGACGGCGTGAATCCGATAAAACTGGCGTCAGCCAAGAAGCATCGACATCGATCCGAGTCGGTATCGAAAAAGTAGATCAATTGATTAACCTTGTTGGCGAACTGGTGATTACGCAGGCCATGATCGAGCAGCGCACCGGCACACTCGATCCGCTCACACACGAACGCTTGCTGAGTAGTGTCAACCAACTCACCCGTAATACGCGCGCTTTGCAAGAAGCGGTCATGTCGATCCGCATGATGCCGATGGATTATGTGTTTTCTCGTTTTCCGCGTATGGTGCGTGATTTGGCCGGTAAGCTTGGCAAAAAGGTCGAGTTCGTCACACATGGCGCGGCGACCGAGCTGGACAAAGGTCTGATCGAGCGCATCATTGATCCGTTGACTCATCTGGTTCGCAACAGCGTCGATCACGGCATCGAATTGCCGGCTAGTCGCGTTGCCAGCGGCAAGGGTGAGACGGGGCGCTTGTCATTGTCGGCGGCGCATCAGGGTGGCAACATTATTATCGAAGTCACTGATGATGGCGGTGGTCTGAACCGCGACAAAATTCTCGCCAAGGCCAAACAACAGGACTTGGCGGTGTCCGACACCATGCCTGATTCGGAAGTCTGGCAACTGATTTTTGCGCCGGGATTTTCCACTGCGGATGCGGTGACCGACATCTCCGGGCGCGGCGTCGGCATGGATGTGGTCAAGAGCAATATCGAAGCAATGGGCGGCGCGGTGGAAATCCGTTCGTTGCGTGGTTTTGGCACCACCATCTCGATTTCGCTGCCGCTGACACTGGCGATCCTCGACGGCATGTCGATCAGGGTCGGCGAGGAAATTTACATCTTGCCGCTCGGCTACGTAATCGAATCGATGCAGCCGAATAGCACCGATATTAAAGAAATTAGCGGCCAAGGACGGGTCATCAAGGTGCGCGGCGATTATCTGCCCTTGATACCTTTGTACCAGATGTTTGGCGTCGAGCCATTGCACAAGGATGCGACCAAGGGCATCGTGATTATTCTCGAATCCGATGGCAAGAAGGCGGGGCTGTTCGTGGATGAACTGGTCGGCCAGCAACAGGTCGTCGTGAAAAATCTCGAATCTAATTACCGCAAGGTTGCGGGTATCTCCGGCGCGACTATTTTGGGCGACGGCAGCGTAGCACTGATTATCGACGTGGCGGCGCTACTGCGCTCCAGCCGCCAGCTCAACAACGAATCCATCTATTCTTGAGAAGGACGACATCATGTTACCTACTACCAATGACAATGCTGCCGACAAGGCCGCTGAAACGGGTGGCAACGAATTCCTTGCTTTTACTTTGGGCAAGGAAGAATACGGCATCGACATTTTGAAGGTGCAGGAAATTCGCGGCTACGAAGCGGTGACACGGATCGCCAATGCACCGGAATTCGTCAAGGGCGTCATCAATTTGCGCGGCATTATCGTGCCGATCGTCGATATGCGCATCAAGTTCCAACTCGGCGAGCCGACTTATGACCAGTTCACGGTGGTCATTATTTTGAACATTTCTGGTCGCGTGGTCGGCATGGTGGTGGATAGCGTTTCCGATGTGATCACACTCAATCCCGGCCAGATCAAGCCAGCGCCGGAAATGGGCACCGCCTTCAATACCGATTATTTGATCGGCCTAGGCACGCTGGAAGAACGCATGTTGATACTGATCGATATCGACAAACTGATGTCGAGTGCCGAAATGGGCTTGATCGATAAGATTGCCGCCTAAATCAACATGCTTGGCGATGACAATGTGTTGTCGCTGAAATCGAACAAGAATTGGATTAACCGATGTTTAAAAATGTTTCCATCAAATCACGATTGGTATTCGTGATCGGGTTTCTGTCACTGCTATTGGTTGTCGGTGGTGTGTTTGGTTTGGGCAGTTTGCATCATTTCAACGATGCGCTCAAAGGCATGTATCAGCAGCGCACATTGCCTTTGCAGCAGTTGAATCTGATTGTGCGCAATATCGATCGCAACCGGATGACGATTGCTGAGGCCATTAACACCGATCCGACTGTCATCGGTTCTAAACTTGAGCAGATCGACAAACGTATAGACGAGATCGGCGCCAATTGGGGCACCTATTTTGCGGCTGTGCGCAACCCGGAAGAAAGGCGGCTGGCTGAACAATTCGTTGAAGCACGCAAACGTTTTGTTGCCGATGGCCTGCGGCCGGTGATAGATGCACTGCGTGCCAGTAATCCAGCTCAAGCGCTTGAATTATTGCAAGGGCCGTTGACGCAATTGTATTTGCCGACACAACAAGCCATCGATGAATTGTTGCAGTTCCAGCAGGCCGAGGCGCGTACCGAATTTGAAAACGGCCAGAAGTTGTATATCACCGTGCGTAACGTGTCGTTGTTGGCCTTGGGTGGTGGTTTGCTATTGGCGCTGTTCATGGGGTACTGGTTGGTGCGCGCGATTTTCTATCCTTTGCAGGAGGCAGTGTCGATTGCCAAGAGCGTGGCGGCTGGCGATTTAACACAAAACATCGCGTCGGATTCGCAGGACGAAACCGGCCAGTTGTTGCAGGCGTTGAAGGAAATGAACAACAGCTTAGCGCGCACTGTCGGTCAAGTGCGGCGTGCGACCGAGACGATCGGCGTGGGATCGGGTGAAATCGCGTTGGGCAATGCCGACCTGTCCTCGCGCACGGAATCACAAGCCAGTTCGCTGGAAGAAACCGCTTCCTCGATGGAAGAGCTGACCACGACCGTGCGGCAGAACGCCGACAATGCGCGCCAGGCCAATCAATTGGTGGTGTCGGCTTCCGATTTTGCGGTCAAAGGCGGCGAAGTAGTGGGGCAGGTGGTGCATACCATGGGGTCGATCAAAGAGAGCTCGGGCAAGATCGTCGATATCATCGGCGTGATCGATAGCATCGCTTTCCAGACCAACATTTTGGCGCTGAATGCGGCAGTGGAAGCGGCGCGTGCGGGTGAGCAGGGTCGCGGTTTCGCCGTGGTGGCGGCGGAAGTTCGTTCGCTGGCGCAGCGTTCGGCTGGCGCGGCGAAAGAAATCAAAGCCTTGATTGGCGACTCCGTGGAGAAAGTCGATGCAGGTGCGTCGTTGGTCGATACCGCCGGCAAGACTATGGATGAAATCGTCACGAGCGTTAAACGCGTGGCCGACATCATGAGTGAGATCACCGCCGCCAGCCAAGAGCAGAGCGCCGGTATCGAGGAAGTCAATCGTGCTATCGCGCAGATGGATGAAATGACGCAGCAGAATGCTGCATTGGTCGAGCAGGCTGCCGCTGCTGCGCAAAGTATGCAAAACCAAGCTTCTGCCTTGACGCAAGCGGTGACGATTTTCAAATTGAACAATCAGGCGGCCGGAACGGGCATGCCCCGTGCCGGCAAACCAGCGTTGCCAGCGAAGAAAAATAGCCATGCCAAGGCCCTGCCGCCAGCAGCATCAAAAGCGAAGGAAATGGTGACGAAATCGGCGGCAGACGTGACAACGGCGAAAGCGGTACGCAAGCCTGTCAATCTGAGTGGAAGCGAAGATGATTGGGAAGAATTCT
>JAFECY010000176.1 GCA_018241865.1 Pseudomonadota bacterium
AATCATCACCGGCGCTTCGGCCGGATTGATCTTGCGGTAAGTCGGATTGCTGCGCAGCGTGGCCGGCAGATCGGCGCGCGATGCGTTGATGGCAGCCTGCACTTCGCGTGCGGCAGCGTCGAGCTTGCGGTTGAGGTCGAATTGCAAGTTGATGCTGGTCGAACCGTTGCCGCTGTTCGAGGTCATTTCATTGACGCCGGCGATCACGCCTAAGCGCCGTTCTAGCGGCGTGGCGACACTGGTCGCCATGGTGTCCGGGCTCGCGCCCGGCAGCGAAGCACGCACCGAAATCGCCGGGAAATCCACCTGCGGCAAGGGCGATACCGGCAACACGAAAAATGCAGCGGTGCCGGCCAGCGCCAAGCCGACGGTCAACAGCACGGTCGCCACCGGCCGCCGGATGAAGGGCGCGGACAGGTTCACTGCACTTGGCCTTCTTCGAGCGGGGCGCGCGTGGCCCCGTGGCCGGTCCAGCGCCGCGCCAAGCGGTCGAAGCCGAGATAAATCACCGGCGTGGTGTACAGGGTCAGCATCTGGCTCAACACCAGTCCGCCAAAAATGGCTAAGCCGAGCGGGAGACGCAGTTCCGCGCCTTCGCCGAAGCCGAACATCAGCGGCAGCGCCGCGAACAATGCCGCCAGCGTGGTCATCAAGATCGGCCGGAAGCGCAGCAGCGCCGCTTGGTGGATGGCTTCGCGCGGCGATTTGCCTTCATGGCGTTCGGCTTCAATGGCGAAGTCGATCATCATGATGGCGTTTTTCTTGACGATGCCGATCAGTAGGATGATGCCGATGATGCCGATCACGCCGAGATCGTGGCCGCTGATGAGCAGCATCAACAGCGCGCCGACGCCGGCCGAGGGCAGGGTCGAAAGGATGGTCAGCGGGTGAATGTAGCTTTCGTACAGCACGCCCAGCACGATATACACGCATACCACGGCGGCCAGGATCAGCCACAACTGGTTGCTGAGTGAAGCCTGGTACGCGCCGGCCGCGCCGAGAAAAGTCAGGGTCACGGTCGAGGGCAGTTTGAGTTCTTGCGCCGCTTGACGAATGGCATCGACCGCGCCACCGAGCGAGACGCCGGACGCGGTGTCGAAGCCGATGGTGGTGGCCGGATATTGCGCGACGCGGGTAATTTGCAGCGGCGCCGCTTGCTCGCGGATGCTGGCGATGGCCGATAGCGGCACTGCCTTGCCGACGCCATTCCGCAGCGGCAGTAGGCCGAGCGTTTCCGGCGTGACTGGCAGGTTCTGCTGCGCTTCGAGGATGACGCGGTATTGATTAGTGTCGGTGAAGATGGTCGAAACGATGCGCTGACCGAATGCGCTGTACAAGGCGTCATCGACATTCGCCGCCGTGATCGACAGCCGCGAAGCGGTGTCACGGTCGATGTTGACGTAAGCCGCCGCGCCCGCCGCCGCCGCGTCGGACACCACGTTGCGCACTTGCGCTACGCCCTGTAATTTTTGCGACAGCGCATCGGCCCACTGCTTCACCGTGGCATTGTCGGCTGCTTCCAGCGACACGCGGTATTGGGTCGGCCCGGTTTCGGCGTCGATGGTCAGGTCTTGCGTCGGCTGCAGATAGAGCGTGACGCCGGCAACCTGCGCCACGCGCTGGCGCAGATGATCCATCACCTGCTGCTGATCGCCGTGCGATTTTTTCAGATTGATGAGCATGCTGCCGGTGTGCAGCATGCTGTTGTTGGCGGCATCGACCCCGACCAGCGAACTGAGCGATGCAACGTCGGGATCGGCGAGAATCGCAGCGGCGGCTTGCTGCTGTAGTTCGGCCATGCGCGCGTAGGAAACCGATTGCGAAGTTTCGATACGCGCCTGCAGTTGGCCGGTGTCTTGGGTCGGGAACAAGCCCTTGGGAATGAACAGGTAGAGCAACACAGTCAGCACCAGCGTCGCCAATGCCACCAGCAATGTTGCCGTCTGCCGCTGAAACACCCATTGTAACGAGCGATCGTAGTGCGCGATCACCCACTCGAAAAAGCGCTGCAGCTTGCCGCCGAAACCGCTGTCTTGGTGCGTATCTTCGTGCTTCAGCCAACGCGCCGACATCATCGGCACCAGCGTCAGCGATACCACCGCAGAAATCAAAATGGTGATCGCCAGCGTCACCGCAAATTCGCGGAATAAGCGGCCCACCACGTCGCCCATGAACAAGAGCGGAATCAGCACTGCGATCAGCGAGACGGTGAGCGAGATGATGGTGAAACCAATCTGCGCCGCGCCCTTCATCGCCGCCTGCAAGGGCGACTCGCCCTCCTCGATGTAACGCGCGATGTTTTCGATCATCACGATCGCGTCATCGACCACGAAACCGGTGGCGATCGTCAACGCCATCAGCGATAAATTGTTGAGACTATAGCCGAGCAAATACATCGCACCGAAAGTGCCGATCAAGGAAATCGGCACCGCCAGACTGGCGATCACGGTGGCGCGCAAGCTGTGCAAGAAAGCAAAGATCACCAGCACCACCAATACCACCGCCAACACCAGTTCGATTTCGACATGCATCACCGAAGCGCGGATGCCGGTGGTGCGATCCGATAGCACATCGACCTTGACCGACGCCGGCAGCGAAGATTGCAGTTCCGGCAGACGCGCCTTGATCGCATCGACGGTGGCGATGACGTTCGCGCCCGGTTGTCGCTGCACGTTGAGGATGATTGCCGGCTTCAGTCCCGACCACGCGCCGAGCTTGACGTTCTCGGCGCTGTCGATCACTTGCGCCACGTTCGACAAGCGCACCGGCGCGCCGTTCTTATACGCGACGATCAGGTTCTGGTAATCGGACGCCGTGAGTAATTGGTCGTTGGCATTGATCGAGTAGGCGCGGGTCGGGCCGTCGAAGCTGCCCTTGGCGCTGTTGGCGTTGGCGGCGGCGATGGCAGTACGCAGCGTGTCGAGTCCGAGGCCGTAGGACGCCAGCGCTTGCGTGTCGGCCTGAATCCGTACCGCCGGGCGCTGACCGCCGGACAGCGACACCAAGCCGACGCCGGACACCTGACTGATCTTCAGCGCCAACCGGGTGTTGACCATGTTTTGCACTTCGGTCAGCGGCAGCGTGTCGGAGGTGATCGCCAGCGTCAGCACCGGCGCATCGGCCGGATTGACCTTGGCATACACCGGCGGTGCCGGCAAATCGGCCGGCAACAGCGAGCCGCTGGCGTTGATCGCCGCCTGCACTTCTTGTTCGGCGACATCGAGCGTCAAGCCGAGGCCGAATTGCAGCGTGACGAGCGAGACGCCTGCGGCCGAGGTGGTGCTCATGCGCTGCAAGCCCGCCATCTGACCGAGCTGGCGTTCCAGCGGCGCGGTGACGGTCTGGCTCATCACTTCCGGGCTAGCGCCGGGGTAGAGCGTCTGCACTTGGATGGTGGGGAAATCGACTTGCGGCAGCGCCGACAGCGGCAGAAACTTGAAGCCGATCAGACCGGCCAGCACGATCGCCAGCATCACCAGCGCGGTGGCGACCGGTCGCCGGATGAAGGGAGTGGAGGGGCTCATGCCGGGTTCACGCGGAAGGTGTCATGGAATGGGCACTCACTGCGCCGCGCCTTGCCCGCCTTGGCGCAAGCGCTCCTGCATGCGCTGCCAGCGTTCCAGCGCTGCCGGGTCGCCCTGATCGATTTGATCGAGGAAAGCTTTGCGTTTGGCCAGCGCGTCGGGATCGTCTTTGACCTTGTCCAACATGCGCTGTCGTTGCTCGGGCGTGGGGCCGGCGATCTTCGTGGCGGTGGTACTGGCAGTAGCGCTGGCACTGGCGTTTGCGCCATGTGCATTCGCGTCGCTCTTACCCTTGCCGGCGCCGCTCTTGCCATCTTTGCCAAATGCCGGTTTGTCGCCCGGCAGCATCACCCGTGATCCATCTTTCAGGCGATCCGCACCTTCGGTAACGACTTGTTCACCGACTTGCAAGCCGACAGTGATTGCCACCTTATCGACGGTAGCTTGACCCGGCTGTACCGGCCGCAAGGACACAGTTTTGTCGGCGGTATGCAAGACGTACACGTAATCGCCTTTGCTGCTGTGGCGCAGCGCCGTCACCGGTACCACCACCGCATCTTTGATGGTGCGGACCAGCAGGCGCACGTTGACGAACTGGCTGGGGAAAAGTTTGCCGCTGTCATTGGCGAAGCGCGCCTTGGCGCGCACGGTGCCGGTAGCAGTATCGACTTGGTTGTCGAGCGCGAGAAAGCTGCCCTGATCGAGCACGTCGATGCGATTGCGGTCAAGCACGGTCACGGGTAAATCGGCCTTGTCGGCGATGCGCGCGCGCAGTTCGGGCACGCGGTCTTGCGGCACCGCGAACACCACGTCGATCGGCGCGACTTGGGTGATGACGGCAATGCCGCCAGCGTCGCCGCTGCTGACCACATTGCCGACATCGACCGTGCGCAAACCGATGCGACCGCCGATCGGCGCAGTAATGCTGCTGTAGCCGAGATTTAATTTAGCCGTGCCTTCGGCGGCGCGGTCGGTGGTGACCGTGCCTTCCAGTTGCTTGACCAATGCGGCTTGCGTATCGACATCTTGGCGTGCGATGGAATCCTGCTCCAGCAAGCTGCGGTAGCGCTTTAATGTCAGTCGCGCGTTTTCCAATTGCGCCTCATCGCGTTGACGTTGACCGCCGGCCTGCATCAAGGCCAACTCAAATGGACGCGGGTCGATTACCGCCAAAGTTTGTCCGGCCTTGACCGTCTGGCCTTCGGCAAATAAGACTTTTTGCAGCACGCCCGACACTTGCGGTCGCACCGTCGCCGTGGCCGACGTGGTGATGGTGCCGAGCGCGTCGAGGAAAACAGGCATATCAGCGCGCATCGCCGTCGCCACGCCGACCGTACTGACCGGCATGCCGCGTCGGCCATTTTGACCGCCCGGCCCGGTGGCGGCAGCAGGATGCGTCAGTCGCCATGCCAACCAGCCGACGCCGATCAAAATGAGTAGCGCCAGCGCGCCGCCGATGTAAGTGGAACGACGGCTGAATTGGCGGCCGGTGGAAGGCGTGTCGTGCGGAGCGCTCATATTGTTGTTGTGATGAATGGAAGAGTGCGAGCCGGAGGAAATCGGCGCGGGGTTCCGGCAGGATAGCCCGCGCCGTGCTGCTTGTGAAGCGACTTATTTGCCGGGCTGCGTGCTGCTGTCTTGGTGGGCGCGTTGACCACGGCCACCATGACCGCCGCCATCGCCGTCACGTTTGTGGTGATGTCCCATGCCCTTGCCGACATTGTCGTTGAAAACTTTTTGCTGTTCCGGCGTCAATTGGGCGTAGAAAGTTTTCATCGCTGCCAAGTGTTCGCCCATTTTCGTTTCGCGTTCCTTCATTTTTGCCAGCATTTTTTCCATACGATCCGGTGCGGACATATTTTTCCATTCGTTGCGGTCGGGGCGCGCGTCGCGCGGTGGCGGCGTCATCGAGGCGGCAAAAGTTTGCCATGCCGGTTCCTGCGCCGCCGTCAGTTTCAGCTTGTCGTGCAACGCGGCTTGGCGCTTGGCCATGTGCTCGTGGAATTTGCCTTCGTCACGTGGGCGCTGCGTGTTCTGTGTGTCGCCGCCGCGAGGCGCATCCGAGGTGGGCTGTGCCGCATACGCGCCGCCGCCGAAGGCGATGACCAGTGCGCCGACCAGCATGGTTTTACGGAAGCTGTTCATGATTCGTCCTTTCGAGAGTGAGAAATAATGCGTCCGGGAGAGTGGCGCATGACCGCACTGTGCCGTCGCCATGTGTCGGTAAGATGTCAAGCGCCGCCGCTTTGTATCAAATTGTATCGATCACCACGAAGCGCCAAAACGGATGCACAATTCCGCCATGGAGACCCTGCCCCGCATCCTGATCGTTGATGACGACACCGAAATCCGCACCTTGCTGGCGGATTATCTCGACGCCAATGGCTATCGTGCCACTGCCGTGCCTGACGGCGTAGCGATGGCGCGCGCCTTGGCCGATGACGGCAGTGACTTGGTCGTGCTCGATCTCAACCTGCCGGGCGAGGATGGTCTGAGCCTGTGCCGCCGCTTGCGCGCAACATCCAGCTTGCCGGTCATCATGTTGACGGCACGCGCCGAGCCGCTTGACCGCATACTCGGCCTCGAAATGGGCGCCGACGATTATTTGCCCAAACCCTTCGAGCCGCGTGAATTGTTGGCGCGCATACGCAGCGTGCTGCGGCGCAGCCAAGGCGCGGTGACCCGTGCCGCGCCCGCGCGTCGCCATCTACATTTTGCCGGTTGGAAGCTCGACCCGGAAGTGGGCCATTTGATCGACGCCGCCGGCCTAGTGATCGTTCTCTCCGGCGCGGAGTTGCGGCTGCTCAAAGTATTTCTCGATCATCCGAAACGGGTGCTCAACCGCGAACAGTTGTTGCAGTACACCCAAGGCCGCGATGCCGAAGCATTCGATCGTTCGATCGATATTCAAATCAGTCGCCTGCGTCAGAAATTGAACGAAGATGCGCGCGCGCCGCAGATCATCAAAACGGTGCGCAACGGCGGTTATTTGTTCGACGCAATCGTCGAAGCGGAGGCGCGGCCATGATGCGTTATTTCCGTTCGATGAGCGGACGGGTGTTTTTGATTTTGCTGGCCGGTGTGCTGGCCTCGGCCGCGCTGACTTGGTGGCTGGCCTTCGGCGAGCGTCAGCGCACCATGAGCCAGTTCCGTGAAACGCGCGTGCTGGAGCAATTAGAGCAATTCGTCTTGGCGCTCGACGCGGTGCCGCCGACATCGCGCCCCGCTTTTGTCTCGACCGTGCGACGTTTCGGTCCGCGCGCGGAATTACTGCCGGCCGGCGACATGCCGGCACAAGCGCAAGAAGGTTTCGCTCGTTTGCTCAGCGAGCGACTCGGCGCAGGGTTCAGCGTCGCCACTTTGCCGCAGCCAGCGACGGCATGCTTACCACGCGGCCGCGGCGCGAGCGTGCAATCCGAGTTGACGCCGCCGCATCCGTTGTGCGACATGCTGGTGGTGCGTCTGCGCGACGGCGCACAAGTGCGATTGCGTTTTGTTTTGCCGCGCGGCGCACTGCCGCCGCTGCGCCCGGATTTTTTCATCTATCTTGCGCTCTTCATGTGCAGCATCGCCGCGCTGGCTTATTGGGTGGCGCGCATGAGCACGGCGCCGCTCAAGCAACTGGCGCACGCCGCCGAAGGGCTCGGCAATAATCTCGATCAACCGCCGCTGCCGCAGCAAGGCACCAGTGAAATTCGTCTAGCGACGGCAGCCTTCAATGCCATGCAGACGCGTTTGCGCGAGCATATCCGCCAACGCACGCAGATGCTGGCCGCCATCACCCACGATCTGCAGACGCCGCTGACCCGTTTGCGTTTGCGGCTAGAAAAAGTGGAGGACACCGCCTTGCGCGAACGTCTGATCGAAGATTTGGCGCATACCCAAGCGATCGTGCGTGAAGGATTGGATTTGGCGCGCAGCGTCGATGCCAGCGAAGCGCTGCAGCCGTTGGCCATCGATTCCTTGCTCGACAGTGTCTGTAGCGATGCCGCCGATGCCGGCCAGCCAGTGACGTTGGATGGTCACACCGGACTGACATTGCCAGCGCGGCCGGTCGCTTTGCGCCGCTGCCTAACCAACCTGATCGACAATGCCGTCCAATATGGCCAAGCGGCGCGCGTCGCTGTACTCAGGGAAATGATCGACGACCGCACTTGGGTGCGCATCGCCATCCGCGACAACGGCCCCGGCATACCCGAGGCGCACTTGCAGCAAGTGTTCGAGCCATTCCACCGGTTGGAAAGTTCGCGCTCGCGCCAAACCGGCGGCACCGGCCTCGGACTAACGATCGCCGCGAATATCGCCGCACAGCACGGCGGCAGCATCACCTTAGCCAATCACCCGGAAGGCGGACTGGAAGCGGTGTTGCTGCTGCCAAGCTGATTGCAACGCAGTAACAAGATTGACGCACAATCAAAAAATCGCATGGTATTTTCGCCGCGGTCGCCGTGACCGCCGTGGTTCAGCATGCGTATTCTTTTGCGCCAATTCTGCGTAACTTATTCAGTGTAGTCCTATACTGCCCCTGTCCTTCACTTGCTCAAGCACGCCATGAGTTGGCAATTACATCGCTACGATCACATCGAACAGGCTGCACAGGCGCTGACGCAAGCCATCGGCGACGATCTGCAACGCGCGCTCGATACGAACGAACGGGGTTTGCTGTTGCTGTCCGGGGGGCGCAGTCCCTTACCGCTGTTTGCTGCGTTGGCGCGACAGAATTGGCCGTGGTCGCGCATCGATGTGTCGCTAGTCGATGAACGCTGCGTGCCGGACACGCATGCGGATGCCAATCTTGCGTTGTTGCGACGACATCTGTTGCAAGGGCCGGCCGCTGCTGCACGTCTGTTGCCCTTGATGGTGGCGCAACAGAACGGCGAAGATCGCTGGCATTGGGCGCAGCGCGCGGCCGCCAACGCGGCGGCTGATCCTCGGTTGGCGCGACCGGCGGCCGTGGTGCTCGGCTTCGGCAATGATGGTCACACTGCTTCGCTGTTCGCCGATGCGCCGCAATGGCCGCAGGCGCAACACAGTGCTGCGCGCTATCTGGCGCTGATGCCGGGGCAAGCGGCGCATGCGCGCGTCAGTCTGTCGTTGCCGGCACTGATCGAACAAGGGCGCTGCTACGTCTGGTCGAGCGGTGCTGACAAACTGGAAACCTTGCATCAGGCGCAGGCCGGTGCATTACCCGGCGCGTTGGCACAATTGTTGGCGCATCCGACTGTGACGCTGGAGATGTTTCACGGCGATCAATAGCGACCCGGCATGCTGCACCGCCGCAGGCGATTGCATCGCGCAGGTGCCAAAACGCACAAAGACGGTGGTATTCTTGTTCATCCATCCCGGTACGGGAAAATTCACAAGGGAGCGGCAAGGTGAATGGCGAGAATGGCGCGCGCGCGCAAATCCTGATTGTCGATGACGTGCCGACCAATGTGGTGGTGCTCGGCAACGCTCTGTCCGATCATTACGACGTGCGCTTCGCCACTTCCGGCGCGGAAGCGATCGAATTGGCCAACCGCCTGCCGCCCGACCTGATTCTGCTCGACGTCATGATGCCCGGCATGAGCGGCCACGACGTGCATCGCAAGTTGCGGCAAAACGATGCACTGCGCGATGTGCCTGTCATCTTCGTCACCGCCGACACCTCGGCCGACAGCGAGCTGGAAGGTTTCCGCTTCGGTGCCGAAGACTACATCACCAAACCCATCGTGGTGCCCATCCTGCTGGCGCGCGTAAAGAACGTGCTGGAGCGTCATCGCCGCCGGCGCGACCTCGAACTCTCGCTGTCCAGCGCCGAGCAAGGTTTGTGGGAATGGCGTACCAAAGATGAAACCGTCAAGTTCAACACGAACTGGGCCATTCCGCTCGGCTATGCGCGCGACGAAATGCATCCCTGCGTGATGAGCTGGCAGCATTTGGTGCACCCGGACGACTGGCCGGCGTTGTTCGCCGCGCGCGATGCCTACTTCAGCGGCGAGTCCGGTTTGTTCGATCCCGAGATCCGCATGCGCCACAAGGACGACACCTTCGTCTGGATGCAATTGCACGGCAAGGCGGTCGAGTACGACGATAAGCAGCGCCCAGTCAGGTTGATGGGCACCTACATGAACATCGCCCGCCGCAAGCACGCCGAGATCGAACTACGCAAGCGCGAGACGCAACTCGCCACCATGATCGCTTCGTTGCAGGAAGCGGTGCTGGTGCTCGACCAAACCGGCCACATCACCATGTGCCACGTGCCGCAGGACGGCAGCCTCGATTTCCTGTTGCCGGCGCCGGTCGGCAAGTTGTACGCGGCGGCGCTGCCGATCGAGGTCGCGCGCCACATCGACAGCGCCATCGCCGAAACCCGCGCCAGCGGCCGCACCGCGCAGGGTGAATTCGATCTGCTGCACGATGAGCAACGCCGATACTTAACCCTGACCGTCAGCGCAATGGCCGGTTCCGATCAGAATCCGACCGGGTATCTGGCGATGCTGCAAGACATCACCCCGCGCAAACAGGCCGAAGAAGAAATTCGCTCGCTCGCCTTCTTTGATCCGCTCACCAAACTGCCCAACCAGCGCATGCTGCGCGAACGCTTGCGGCTGGCGTTGGACGACAGCGCGCGCAGCAAACGCATGGGCGCGCTGCTGTTTCTC
>JAFECY010000177.1 GCA_018241865.1 Pseudomonadota bacterium
GTCGGCTTCCCGCAAAATCCGGACGATTTGTTCGTCGCTGTATCGGCTCTTCTTCATTGCTCCCTCTCGGTTTGGGAGCTATTCTCTCAAATTACTTTCGGTCCGAAAATCTCAGCACAGGTCACATCGGCCACCTCGGATTGCATCAATGCAAGGCGATATGGCTCAACGAAATTAAAGCGAATTGCCTGAGGTGGTCTGGAGGAATGACCGGGTCTTCCAGCATGGCGACTTGGATTTCCGCGCGGTGATCGACTAAGGTGATGCCTGCTGCTTGATAGGCGAAGATGACCAGTTTTGTACAATAAAATCGCGCATCGCCTTGCATGCGGAAACCGCCATCGAATGGCTTGCCCAATTGATTCAACGCATAACGTCGAATGTGTTGCCGTTCTTCTTCGCTTAATGCGTTGACACGGTACACGGCGATTTCGGCAGCATTGTCCGCCACGGAAAAATCCTCTAATCGCTCCTTAAGGACGCCACTCGGATGGGTGCCTTCCTGGGGAAAGGCATGAATCACCCACAGACCATCCTGCGATTTCAACAGGAGCCCCACGTGAGAATAATGCGTGCTGTTGCCCTGGCTTAAGACCGCTTGGCTCATCAAATCCCGGCCGCGACGAAAAACGATATCGCCGTCACGCAGATTGTCTGCGTTGAACGTCAGGTGTTGTTGGGAATACGGGTTGGCTGTAGCGCTGCCCGGCAACTCCCTAGGGCCGATGCCTAGGGAGAAAACGAGCAGTATGGACAGAGTGAGTTTCTTGTTAATGGGTGATTTTCCACGCACCATTTTCTTTGATGAGGGAAATGCGTTCTTTGCGTGACGGACAGTCGTTGTATTCAAATGCAGTCGTCCCTTTTGCAAGTTCGCCTTGAATTTCGTAATTGGTCGTGATCGATTTGAGCCCGCCGCACCCTGTTATTTTCTTCGATTGTTCTGCGAGCAGTGCCATCACCTTCGCATCGGGGAACATGTCGAGAATTTGCTTCGACAAAGCGCCTTTGGCGCTTGAGAGATTGCCGCGACCTAAATCCGTGTAATACCCTTTCACGACAGATTCTGGCGTATTTCCACATCCAGAAAGCACCGATACGACGAGAGACGTGACTAACACCAATATGATTTTCCGATTCATAATTTCCCCTTGTAAATTCGAGATTGCTCGCATGGCGTGATTGGAACATATAGTTTTGCTTCCACCATCGGCAAACTTCAAAATGAAGCCACACGTCGAACGCTCATCCATTCACGCTCTTGTGGATTATTCCTTCAAAACCTTCACCATGTTGTTGCAAGAACCGCCAACTTGGGCAGCAAGACTCAATGCAATATCCAACGCGGTTCTCCCATCCTTGGTTTTTAAATCCCGATTGGCGTTTGTCTGGAGCAAAAAGCGCGCGAAATCGACGCTGAACGGCCGGCCGGGGCAGTTGGACGCCGCTTGCATCAGGAGCGTTGCGCCAAATTTTGTTTGATGATTGATGTCTTCGCCCGCATCAAGCAGCAATGTCACTTGCTGGGAGGAGTCAATAATCGTGTTGACGTGATTGATTGCCGATCGTCCTTCGTTGTCGGTCAAACCGGGTTTTGCGCCATGTTGGAGTAAAAGGTTCATGATGTCGATCCCCTTTTTTTCGGCATCGCCGGCGACAATTTGCATGAGGGGCGTGATGCCATTCATGTCGGGTATGTTGGGATCGGCACCATGTTCAAGCAAATATTTGACTTGAGGATTCGTGACATATCCCCATGAACCACGGCCTTTGGCGACCGATAAATTCAGTGCAGTTCTGCCCTGCGAATCGCAGTTACGACAATTGATATCGGCACCGCGCTGAAGCAAGGTATCGGCGACTTCCAAATTACCGTTTACCGCCGCTGCGAAAAAATCCATAGAATCCCGGCTCGGCTGCGGCAAGCGGTTTTGCGCGTTAGCTTGATTGGCTTCGTTGCGTGATTGTTTGGAGAGTGCGCCGGCAGACTGCCGTCCATTGCCAGAATGTTCCTTTGCCATGCCGCTGATCGGAACGATCATCAGCAAAGACAGAATGGATGCGATCAATTTCATGCATGCCCCTTTACGCGGATGTTCCCGATGCTTGCAAAGACATCGCGCCGGGAACCACCGTCTTGCCGATGGGCGCTAGGGCAATGCCGGCGAGTTTGAGGTGCTGCAAGCCGAATGGAATGCCGATGATGGTGATGAAGCAGGCCAAGGCCGACAGCAAATGGCCAATCGCCAGCCAGATGCCGGCTAGGATGAACCAGAGGATGTTGCCGACCGTGCCGAACGCACCGGTGCCGATATCCTGCTGACCGGTCACTTGCGAACGATCGACGACTTGTTTGCCGAACGGCCAAAAGGCCAGCTTGCCGATTACAAAACAGGCGCGGCCCCAAGGGATGCCGATGATCGACAAAAAGGCCAGGCAACCGGCCAGCCACCAGCCCAGCCCCATGAAAATACCACCGAATAAAAACCAGATCAGATTACCGATCAAGCGCATGGTTGTCTCCCTGATGTAGATGACGACGATGTGTGGCATGCGCTGGGCATGCCACGTGGATTATGACAAATCTCTCGATGCGAGTGCCGGAAAATTATCAAAACGCCCCGGTCGTGAAGTTATAGCTGATGTTAAACGCCTGACCGTTGTTGGTGCCTTGCAATGTGACCGTGTACTGCGTGTTCGTCAGTAGGGGCGCGTTCGGCATCAAAATGATCGCAGAGCTATCCTGCAACTGCCCATTGGCATCGCTACCTTTGTCCAGCTTCAACAGCGCCTCATCCACGCCAGAACCCATCTTCTGCAGGCTGTATGAAGTCAACAACAGTGTTTGCCCATCACGCACCTTCACGTAAATCGGCGTACCAATCGGCGTAGTTTGCAGATTACGACCGGCGATAGGCTGCGGTGCTTCATCAAGATAGGATTTCGACAATACCCCTGTTGTGCCAGCGCACGGGTAGGTTGCCACATCTGCCGAACTTAACATCTGTTTCGGTCGAGAAAGCGTTGCGCCAAAATCACCCACAAGCCAATAACGATCAGGGAATCCTGGTGCTCCTGCTGT
Organism: Pseudomonadota bacterium; assembly: GCA_018241865.1. Lineage (GTDB taxonomy): Bacteria > Pseudomonadota > Gammaproteobacteria > Burkholderiales > Burkholderiaceae_D > Paucimonas. Next base: position 3,083 of record JAFECY010000177.1, read on the forward strand.
CATAGCGTATCCAATGCCAAGGTCGCGGAACCCGAGTAACATACCCAACCCATGGTAGGGGGATGTAAATAAATTCATAATGCCAGCGGCTCCAATACTGGAACCAAAAAGCAAAGTGGAATCATAGTTCGTTACAACTTCCCCAATAGGATAAGCATACCCCGCCGCCGTCGCCCGATCCGTCGGCGTCACGCCGGTATAGAAGGTCGGCTGTCCAGGGTTTTCGATATGGCCTGAGGTGTTGTATTGCTTCAACCAATTGGCATGCGCCTGCGCTGCATTGTCCACGGCGTTCGTATCTTGCAATAAGCCAAAACCGCAAGCACCGCGCTGTGCGTTCAAGTAGGTATAGGCGTGGTCATATTCCGAACCGGGGCCATAGCCCGAAGCGGTCACCGAAGTCACGATGGTGCTGGCCAGCGGCACGGTCGTCGTAGTGGTCGTGGTCACTGTGCCGCCACCACCACCACCACCGCCACCGCCACCGCCACCGCCACCGCAGGCAGACAGAACAGAGGCCGTTGTCAGAGCAATGGCAAGCCATTTTATGTTTTCGTATTGCATTTCACTCCCTTTCTGTTTTTTCGTTCAAATTTTTTCTGCATCGGTTGCGCATCCTTGCGCAGCGTCGCTAGCTGATGCGGCAAATTGCTATGCACGCTGTCGTTGATGCTTGGTGATTGGCGCTACCCTATGGTTCGGTAAAGCACCGAACTGCATTGATTGCATTTGTGAATTCGTCGGCTGTCTGATCTTTTTCCCCAGCCGTAATGCCGCGTATTTTTTGAACCGCAGTTGTAGCACTTGACGCCATCTTTGGTACGGCACTCGGGGTGTTGTGACCAGTACTCTTCGATCGTTGGCTGGGCAAGCCAGTCTTGCTGCGGTTTGATCCAAGCGAAATAGATGTACAAGCCGGGGGAGGCCATGACAAGTAAACCGAGTATTTCTAGCAATTTTTCCTCCTTCGTTATGCCACTGACATGCTGTTGCCGGGATGCCGACATGCGCGCGCGCAAATTTCGCTACCCATTTCACGCATGCACAAAAAAACTTTCTGACGGGCGCCGAATGCCACAGTCGTTCCTGCTTAGCCGGCATCCTGTGCATGCACATCCATGCAATGGCTGCGAATGGCCTCGATCACTTCATCGCGCATAGCCGCAAGTAGGGAATGCCGGTTCTTGTCGCTGCAATGCATGCTGACCAGATGGCCGCGCCGGTCGAACACGCAGCGCTGCCATGCGTGCTGGGCGGTGTGCATTTCCACTACCAGATCGCCGTGCTCTTCAATCATGAAGCGCAGGTGGGGCGCACCATCGCGTCTGCTTGCGTCTTCGTTATTTCCACCGGTATTTAGCCCGCTCAAAGTCCAGCAGGACTCTGGCAGGTACGGCAGGGTCAAGCCGATTTCGCGTAATACGGGATGCTTGGCTGGCGGCAAGGGGTTTGTCATGGGCGCTCCTTTTAAAGATGACAAACCACCTTCTCATACAAGTTTTAAAAATCAAGCCCCTTTTCCTGCATTTTTTTCGGCCTTTGGCCACGCGTTCGGCATGACATGGCGAATGTCTGGATAGGACACGGCAGCGCCGGACAATCGCGGCAAATGCGTTGGATGCGTTGGAAGAGGAGGGCGTCGGAAATAATGTTTTGCTTCTTATTGGCAGGATGGAAGTTGCTGCATACACACTAAAAGTGCATGAATATTACCACTGATAGTGAGATATGCAAGCGGTAAGGTACGGCGCATGAAAGTGCCCGCAGCCAAGTCCGCCACCGCCGAACGCGCCGCCTTCAGCGAGAGGCTGAGACGCGCCATTTCTCAGTTCGACGATTCCTTACTGAGCGCCACCGTGTTGGCGCGCGAATACAACCGGCGCTCCCGAACCAGCACGGTGGGTGTTACTGGCGTGCAGAAATGGCTAGGCGGCGAGGCGATACCTCAGCAGGATAAGTTGGTGTTTCTGGCGAATTGGCTGCGCGTTTCCGTGCAGTGGCTACGGTTTGGCGATAGCGGAGCACATGTGCCGATCTCAGGCAAATATCAGCGGCGCTTGGACAGGATCGTCAGTGATTTTTCGGCCTTGTCGGAACGCGACAAAGCGCTGGTGGAGCGTTTGATGCGAGAGATGCTGTTGCTGAAAGAAAAAGAGCCTGCGCGAACAAGCGCATGAAAAAGACGAAGTAAGAGGGGCTGTTTGTCGGTAAGGTGCGATGCTTTTCAAGCATGTATTTGCCGCTATCAGATTTCAAGCCCCCACCCAAGGCAACCCCGCCTTGCACCAGCCATTCACCGTCTTGCGATGGCCTTCCGCGTCTTTGTCCCCTTCAAAGCCTTCGAGCACGTCGAAGCAGTGGGTGTAGCCGTTTTCCGTGGCGAGCTTGGCGGCGTGGCGCGAGCGCACGCCGGA
>JAFECY010000178.1 GCA_018241865.1 Pseudomonadota bacterium
CCAACCACTCTTTACGTATGGCGGCATCGGCGGCCAATTCTTCCGGCGTACCTTCAAACATGATTTTCCCGCGTCCCATGACATAGACGCGCTGCGAAATTTTCAGAGCAATCGCCAGCTTTTGCTCCGCCAACAAAACCGCTACGCCGCGTTCGCGCAATTCACAAAGACAACGCGCCACCGATTCCACCAACATCGGCGCCAACCCTTCGGTTGGCTCATCGACCATCATCAATGTCGGATCGCCCATCAAAGTGCGGCACAGACTCAGCATCTGTTGCTCGCCGCCGGATAGTACGCCTGCTGGTGCGGCGCGGCGCTTATCCAATTGCGGAAACAAGCGATACATGTCGGCCAGTGTCCATCGACCTGGTTTGCCATCTTTCTGACCGAGCAACAAGTTTTGTTCCACGCTCAGCCCTGGAAAAACATCGCGGCTTTCCGGCACATAACCCAGCCCCTTGCGCGCAATGCGAAAAGACTGCATTCCAAGTATCTCTTCGTTGCGGAACACGATCGAACCGCGCGCCGCCACTTGTCCCATCGCGGCCTTGACGGTGGTCGAGCGCCCTGCGCCATTGCGGCCGAGCAGACTGACGATCTCGCCCTCGCCCACCTGTAAATTCACGCCTTGCAGGACATGGCTCTTACCGTACCAAGCGTGCAAATCTTGGATTGCCAACAGTACGCTCATGCAGGTGTCTCCAGCGCGCCAAGGTAAGCGTTCTGCACAGATTGGTTGGCGCGAATCTTGTCCGGCGTATCGCATGCCAGCAATGTTCCGTTCGCCAGTACCGCGATGCGATCGGCCAAGCCAAACACTGCGTGCATATCGTGCTCGACCATCAGCAAACTTTTGCCGATCGTGACTTTGCGGATCAGTTCGATTGCCGCCGCCGATTCGGCATGGCTCATGCCGGCAGTTGGCTCATCGAGCAAAATCACGTCGGCTCCGCCGGCGATGGTGATGCCAATTTCCAGCGCGCGCTGCTCAGCATAAGACAATTCGCCGGCGATCATGTCGCGCCGCACCTGCAGGCCGATCTGCTCGAGCACGGCATCAGCACGCTCACGCGCATCGCGCAAACGCTCCAAGCGCCGCCAGAATGTATAGCGGTAACCGAGCGACCACAAGCTGGCACAGCGCAGATTTTCCAGCACGGATAGGCGATGGAAAATATTGGTGATTTGAAAGCTGCGCGCCAAACCGCGCCGGTTGATCTCGAAGGGTGACAGGCGCGTGACATCCGCACCTTTGAGCAGCACCGTACCGGCGCTGGCCTGCGTCCGCCCAGAAACCAAATTGAACAGCGTAGATTTACCCGCACCATTGGGGCCGATCAAGGCCATGCGTTCGCCTTGCGCCAGTTGCAAATTGACGCCGCACAGAACGACTGTTTTGCCGAAATGTTGGTGCACGTCGCGCAATTCAAGCGCCGCTTGCGTCATACGGCACCCTCCTGGGTGTGCATAGCCATCGCGCAGATTTGCCGATAAGGCGGCCAAGCCAACTTGCAAGCAAACATACCGGCAAACATCAGCAGCGCTGCCAGCAGCCAAGGCGTAGGCGTACTGGTGTCCATCGTCATGCCGCCCCAGCGTAGCATCGGATCACCGACGGCTTCCAGCGAACGGTGGTACGACATCTCAATCAAAGTCGCCAAGCCCATGCAAGTCGGCAACAGCGCCGCCAACAAAACCATCGAGCGTTTCGCTACCGCGCCAAAATGACCAGAACGCAACAAGCGCCACTGACGCACGGCGAAGCCAGTCAGCCCGTCCGGCGCAATCATCACCATCAAAATGAAAAGCGCGCCGAAATACAGTTGCCAAGCCTTGGTATAGGACGGCAGCACCGTCGTCAGCAACACGCCAGCGATCGCACCGATCACCGGGCCGAAGAAATAACCGACGCCGCCGATGAAGGTCGCCAGCAATACACCGGCCGAACGCGCCAACCCCACACTCTCTGGCGTGACTATCTCGAAATGAATCGCCGCGAGGCCGCCTGCGATGCCGGCGAAAAATGCCGAGGCGACCAGTGCCAGACAGCGCACCCGGCGCGGATCGTAACCGACGAAGGCTGCCCGCTCCGGGTTGTCGCGCACGGCATTGAGCATGCGTCCTAACGGCGTGCGCGTAAAAGCATATATGCCGGCGGCAGAAACGAACGTCCAGCAAGCGATCAGGTAATACACCTCGATCTGCGGACCATAGCTGATGCCCAGCATTGGCCTGCCAATCACGCGATTGGCGTTGATGCCACCCTCGCCGCCGAAAAATGTCGGGAACATCAACGCCGAAGCTGATACCAGTTCGACGATGCCCAAGCTAATCATGGCAAAAGTAATGCCGGCCTTGCGAGTCGTGACGTAACCGAGGACGATGCCGGCGCATGCACCGGCCAGCCCACCGATCAAGGGAACCAGCGACACCGGAATCGGCAGTGTTCCCGCTTCTGCCAGCCTGAGCGCGTGTATGGCGGCATACGCACCCAATCCCGCATACACCGCATGACCGAAACTCAACATGCCGCCTTGCCCTAGCAGAATGTTGAACGACAATCCGAAAATGATCGCCATTCCCATCAGACATAGAATCGATAGCGCCGCGTCTTGCGCGAACACCAACGGTGCCAGCAGCAAGGCCAAGGCGCAAACGAGCCATATCGATGTGGGCGATTTGCGAATGGTATCGAGCATCGTCATGCTTCTCGCTCACCTAGCAAGCCACGTGGGCGCAGCACCAACATTCCTACCAATAAGAGATAAGGCAACATCGGCGCCATCTGCGCAATGCTGATTTTCAACAAGCTTTGTTCTGCCATCTGCGCACCGGGAGCAATGCCCAATACAAGCAATAAATCGAGCAGCGAATAATCCAGCGTCACCGCGAAAGTTTGCAGCACGCCGATCAATAGCGACGCCAATAATGCCCCACCCAGCGATCCCATACCACCGACCACGATCACCACAAAAACGATGCTGCCCACCGTTGCCGCCATGCCCGGTTCGGTAACGAAAGCCTTGCCGCCGATGACACCGGCCAACCCGGCCAGCGCGCAGCCGCCGCCAAACACCAGCATCCGCGCGCGCGGCAAATCATGGCCGAGCGCTTCCACCATTTTTGGATGCGTCAATGCCGCTTGGATCACCAAACCCATGCGTGTTTTTTTGAACACAAGATAAATGGCGCACAAGGTCAACAGCGCCACCAACATCATGAAACCGCGATACAACGGGAAAGCCGTGCCGTACAAAGTGAATAACGCACCGTCGAGCGCAGGCGGCACAGGATTGGCGACGGCAGCGCGCCCCCAGACCAACTGCACCAATTCCACCATCACGAATGACAGACCGAAAGTGAATAACAATTCAGTCAAGTGACCATGACGATGCACATGGCGCAAACCGTATCGTTCAACCAGCGCGCCCAACACGCCAACCAGCAAAGGCGCCAACAACAAGGCCGGCCAAAAACCAGTGTACCGCCCCAACGCCCATGAAAAATAGGCACCGCACATGTAAAAACCGGCATGAGCGAAATTCAATACGCCCATCATGCTGAAAATCAGCGTCAGACCGGACGACAGCAGGAACAGCAGTAATCCATAGCTCAAGCCGTTCAGCAAGGTGATGAGGGTAAGCTCCACGAACGCGATCGCTCCGGCGATGAAAGAAGGTGCCGGTATTGTAATAGAGTGTTTTGCAGATCAACACAAATACCGTTCAGTGCAACTTTAACGTTTCAACACATTCCAAATTAAACCGATACCTCCCACGACCAAGTCGGTGATATCGGATTCAAATGGCGCGGTCCGGCGTTCTTTGGCAGTCAGCTCGGCCATGCGGCGTTTATTCCGTTCGTTTTCGAGTAAGGCATCGGCCATCGCCATTGGATCAAGATTGACCTGACGATCGGCTGCCTGCTTGTAGCCAGCCGCTGCCTTTTGCACGGCGTCGGCGTCGAGCACGACGATAGGCGCTTGACAATGGCTGCAGACGTTTTGCGTGCGAATATCAACCGGTGCGCCACATCCGGCACAACGCACGATCTGAATCTGTTTGGCAAGCCGGTCGATTTCAGGATTGGTCAGTTGCCGGACAAAACCCTTTTCCTGAAAGAAGGCGCCAAACGAATTGAAGCGTCCGTGTTTTTGCAAACAACGGCGATAGGAAAATTTTCCATTCTTCGTCACATCTCGCCCTTCAATCAAGCGTTCGTTGCAACGCGGGCATTGCAATGTATTACTCCAAGGCTGACGGGCTTCATCATGGTGCGCATGCAAGGCATGGAAGAGCTCGAGCACGCCGGCTGGCGCTAACTGCACGCTCTCGAATTCGTCGAACCAAATGCCTTGGCAGGCATAGCAAAGATCGAGTGTGATCGTGCCGTTGGTCTTGCTCGGCAAAATAATCTGCGCCATCGTTTGGCGGCAGGATGGGCAGGGAATGGCGGTGTTGGTATGCATGGCAGTTCGATTGAGCGGACTATTCTTGAAATCCGTTTGCGCGGAAAGTCAGCACCAGCGTATCGCGATGACCGTCTTCGCCGGTCGGCTGAATGGGCGTGGTTTCATGGATGACACGTTCGTCGTCGAGCATGAGCAGTGTCCACGGCTCGCTCAAGGTGAAGCGCTGACCATGCGGGCCATCTGCTTCAAACACTCTGCTCTCGCCGCCTTTTATGCCACGACGTTCTATCAACAAGATGGCGACGAAATCGACGCCGTCGCGGTGTGCGCCTTCCGGCGTCGGCCGGCCGATGCCACCGGCGGTGTCGATGCGAAACTGGTGCGCCTCCACATACCAAGGCCGCGCACCTTTGACTGCCGAGCAAGTTGTCGCCAGCGCACGCACCAGCAGAGGCCACGCCACTTGCTGCAAGCTGGCAGGCTGCATCGGTTCAAACATGCGTTGCATACCGCCGTGCAAAGCGTTGTATTCGATAGGTTGCCAGTGCGCGCGATGCGGAACTTGCCGCACATTCTCGCCTTCCACTACGAAACAGGAATGGCGACGACGGCGGTAACGGCCGCCGTCTTTCAGGTGATGATCGACCGGCAAATCATTCCAACTCGGCGACAGCGCCTGCAATTGCAGCGGCGTGCAAGCTGCCAGATTGCATACGGATGCCGCATCGAGCACGGCAAAGCCGCGTTGGCGCAATGTCGCCGGCAATTGGCCGATCGGCGTTAGTTCGGGTGCGAGGATGCTATTCATGTTGACTGGATGCTTGGATGATGTCACATCATTTTCTTTATGCGCTGCCGTCGATTTGCTGCAGCGCCTGCTCAACTTCTTGCGCCGTGCCAGGTCGGACTAAGCGCGCCACTTCTTTGCCATCGCGCAGGAAAATCAAGGTCGGCCACAGCTTGACCCGAAACGAGCGCCCGAGTGGTCGTCCGCTGCCATCCTCGATCTTGAGATGACGCACGTTCGGATACGCACGGAACGCCGATTCCAGCACAGCTTGTGCGCCGATGCAGTAAGCGCACCAAGGCGTGCCGAACTCCAACACGGTCGGGCCGGCGAACAGATCGACTTCCGCGCGCGCGGGTTCAGCCGCTTCAAATGTTTTGCTGAATGCCATGATGATGTCGAGTACGAAATTCAGTCTAGCAGTTGGCGAATATCGCCGTCAGAGCAGCGAGCAGCGCCGCGCACTCTGCTTCCGTGCCGATGCTGATGCGTAGATATTGGCCGATCCGCGGCAGATTGAAATGGCGCACGATGATTGCACGCTCGCGCAGGCCAGCCGCCAGTTGGCGGGCGTCATGTTGCGGGTGACGAGCAAAGATGAAATTGGCTTGCGAAGGCAAGACAGCAAAACCGCGCTGCGCCAACTCGCCGGTGAGCGTGTCGCGGCTGGCGATGATCGCCTGCCTAGTCTGCTGAAAATAGGCGTCGTCCTCGAACGCGGCGATGGCACCGACCATGGCGAGACGGTCGAGCGGATAGGAATTGAAGCTGTTCTTGACCCGTTCCAATCCTTCGATCAATTCTGGATGACCAATAGCGAAACCGACGCGCAAGCCGGCTAACGAGCGCGACTTCGACAGCGTTTGCACCACCAGCAGGTTGGGATAGCGCTGCGTCAGTGCGATGGCCGACGTGCCGCCGAAGTCGATATACGCTTCGTCCACCACCACCGGCACATCAGGCTGCTCGCGCAAGAGTTGTTCGATGGCCGCCAGCGGCATGCCGATGCCGGTCGGCGCGTTCGGGTTCGGAAAAATGATGCCGCCGCAGGGACGGCGATAAGTCTCGGGGACGATAGCCATTGCCTCCGACAGCGGAACGGTTTGATAGTCGATGCCAAACAGCTTGCAATACACCGGGTAGAAACTGTAGGTGATGTCCGGGAACAGCAGCGGCGCATCCGCATGTTTTAGCAAGGCAAGAAACACCAAGCCCAGCACTTCATCCGAGCCGTTGCCGACGAATACCTGATTGCGCTGCACGCCGTGATAGGCCGCCAGTTTGTCCTTCAGCGCATCGGCATTGGGATCGGGATAAAGCCGCAGGCTGTCGGCCGTAGCGGCGCGGATCGCGGCCAGTACGGCAGGCGATGGGCCGTAGGGATTTTCATTGGTGTTCAGCTTAACTAAGTTGCTCAGCTTCGGTTGTTCGCCCGGTACGTAAGGGGTCAGTTCTTTTACTAGGGGATTCCAAAATCGGCTCATGTGACAGTTGTGCGGTAGGTGAATTCAGGAGAAGTTTACTGCCGGATTGACGCTCGGTACAAATGCAAAACACCGAACATGATAGCGCGGTACGTAGTGCGTCATTTATCGCATCATTTAGCGCGCCATTCTGGTCAGGCGCTGCGCGCCTAAGTCTTTCATTTCTTTAAGGAAAATGCGCGGAGAAGCGCGGTACCGTAGAAATACTGCAACGCGATAAAAATTGTTTGAATTGCATTATTATCGCGCCTGACTGAATACCAGATATAGGTATCAAGAATAACTCTAAAAATCAGTTTCTCGCAGTATCTGCAGCATCCGCAACACCTCCACTCTAATAATAATATCCATCAACCTCTTTTGAGGAGAACAGCAAATGAACTTTCGCAATTTGAAGCGTTTTACCGCAGCACTCTTGCTGGGCGGCTTGTCCGCATCGGCATTCGCCCTCACCCCTGGCAGCGGCACTTGGGTCAAGGAAACCACCTTGTTCGGTCTGCAAAATGCCTACACTTACGTGCCGAAAAACACTGCGCCGGCCACCATCGGTGCCGGTCGCGCACTGATGATTAGCCTGCATGGTTGCGCCATGACCGCCACCAACGTCATCAACAAAGGTTTTAACTGGGAAGACACCGCCGAGCAATACGGCATGGTCGTGGTCGCCCCGACCGTTCCGTCCGGCACGACTGCCACCCGCACCTATTCGGGTTGCTGGGATTGGTTCGGCGCTAACCATAGCCGCTCCACCCGTGATGAAGCCATCCTGCTCAAACTGATCGACGCCGTGAAGGCACGCCCGGAACTGGACATCGATCCGAAGCAGATCTACATCACCGGCCTATCCTCTGGCGGTGGCTTGGTGATCGATCTCGGTTGCGTCGCACCGGATTATTTCGCCGGTATGGGCATCAATGCCGGCCCCGGCCTGAATACTCCGGGCACCGCTGGCGTCGGCTCCAAAGCGACCCGCACGGCGCAACAAATCGCTAACGATTGCAAGGCCTACGCCGGCAATTACAGCACCGCACTGCAGACCCAGATTACTGCGGTGGTCAATGGCTCCGCCGATGGTACGGTCGATCCGACCCATGACCAAACCAACCGCGACGGCATGAAAATCGCCTACGGCGCGACCACCAGTGCCGGTACCTTCACCGACGTCAAAAGCACAGGCACCCTGTGGCAAGACAGCGCCAGCAAAATTCGCGTGTCCTACATCGAAGCAACCGGCATGGGTCACGCGTGGCCGGCCGGTGCAGGCGGCAGCGGCGGCGGTACTTATGTCGATTACACTCACGTCAACTACCCGGCTTACGTGACCAAGTTCTTCTTCGACAACAACCTGCGCGTCGATCGTTCGGGCACGCCGACGACCACGTCGTCCACCTCGACCACCTCCACGTCCACGACCAGCACCTCGACTTCGTCCACCAAGGCATCAACCTCCTCTACGTCCTCGACTTCGACCAGCTCGTCCACCACCAGCACCAGCACAACGACGACCACGACCGCTGCAGATGCGGGCTGCTACACCGCCAGCAACTACGCGCACATCTTGGCCGGTCGCGCATACAGCTACTGGGGTCTCGCCCTAGCGCTCGGCTCGAATCAGTACTTGGGCCTAGCCTCCACCCTGACCACCACAACGTTGAAGAAAACCGGCGCCTACACCTACGCGATTGGCACCTGCAACTAAGCAGTTCGCAGCAAGGCAGCCGGCCATGCCGGCTGCCTGAAAGAAAAAATCGCCTACGGGCGCATGCCGTTCAGTTATATCTGAACGGCATTTTTTTTGTTGAAACGTACGCC
>JAFECY010000179.1 GCA_018241865.1 Pseudomonadota bacterium
CTGGCCATGGCCGCCACCAGCGAACCGCGGTGCAGCGGGCCGGTCGGCGAAGGAGCGAAGCGGCCGGTGTAGGTCATGACTCTTAATGCTTGTTCTCAACGAAAAAAGCCAAATCAATTTCATCATTGATTTGGCTCTTAAATTTTGGTCGGGGTGAGAGGATTCGAACCTCCGGCCTCTACGTCCCGAACGTAGCGCTCTACCAGGCTAAGCTACACCCCGTTGACGGCGGTCAGTGATTACGCCCAACCGCGAAAGCGCATAATTGTAGCAAAGATTCTTTTGCGGGGCTATCCGACAATCCGGCGATGGATGCGGCAGCACGCTTGCTGGCGCGTTCTGCAGCTTGGGTGGTGTAGTCGAGTGCACCGGAGGTGGTGATGGCGGATAGGATTGCGTCGAAATGGCTTGCGTCGCCGGTTTCGATGCAGCTACGCACCAGTTCCTGTTCTGCGGGGCTGCCGTTTTTCATGAGGTAAATCAGTGGCAGGGTGGGTTTGCCTTCGCGCAGGTCATCGCCAACATTTTTGCCGATGTCGGCGGCGTTGCCGGAGTAATCCAGCACGTCGTCGATCAATTGAAAGGCGGTGCCGATCGAGCGGCCGTATTCGCCGGCTGCATCGATGGCGGATTCTGGCGCGCCGGCGATCAATGCCCCCAACTGCGTTGCAGCCTCGAATAACTTGGCGGTTTTAGAGCGGATCACTTGCAGGTAGCGCTCTTCTGTCACGTCCGGGTCGTGCATGTTGAGTAGTTGTAGGACTTCGCCTTCGGCGATGACATTGGTGGCTTCGGCTAGGATTTGCATCACGCGCATGTTGCCGACCTCGACCATCATCTGGAAGGCGCGGGTATAGACGAAATCGCCGACCAGCACCGAAGCAGCATTGCCGAACAGGGCGTTGGCGGTCTGGCGACCGCGTCGCAGCGCGGATTCATCCACCACGTCGTCATGCAGTAGGGTGGCGGTATGGATGAATTCGATCACGCCTGCTAGATCGTGGTGATGTGTGCCTTGGTAGCCGTGAGCATTGGCGAACAGTAAGACCAGCATCGGCCGAATGCGCTTGCCGCCGGCGCTGATGATGTATTCCGCCACCTGATGCACCAGCGGCACATCGGAATGCAATTGGCGCCGGATCGTGGCGTTCACGGCTTCCATGTCGGTGGCGATGGGGGCGATGATGCTGGCTTGGCTGAGCGAGGATGGGGCGGACAAGGGCAACCTGTTACAAGCGAAAAATGGCCGAAAATAGGGAAAAATCCCGGGAATTATACGCTGAGCCGCCTTGAGGCGTTGCGGTGTGGGAAAGGTGAAATGGCGCAAATCCATCCTTGTTTGGAGGATGCAATAAGCTTTGACCTCTACGCTAAGTCCATGTATAATTTGAAGTTTTCCCTCTTCCGGTTGCGATTTGCATTGCCCGGTGTTGGGCAAAAAAGAGTTCATCAATCATTCAACGAGGTTCCTCATGTACGCGGTCATAAAAACCGGCGGCAAACAATACAAAGTTGCTGCTGGCGAAAAACTCAAAGTAGAACAGATACCTGCAGACATTGGCACCGCTATCACCCTGGATCAAGTGCTCGCAGTGGGCGCTGGTGACACCATCAAGTTTGGTGCGCCGCTGGTTCAAGGTGCCACGGTCCAGGCTACGGTATTGGCGCACGGTCGCCACGACAAGGTGAAAATTTTCAAGATGCGTCGCCGCAAGCACTATCAAAAGCGCCAAGGCCATCGCCAGAATTACACCGAATTGCAAATCGTCTCGATCAACGGCTAAGCCGGTCGAGCTAACCAGATACCAAGGAGTCTGAAATGGCACATAAAAAAGGCGGCGGCACTACGCGCAACGGCCGCGATTCCGAGTCGAAACGACTGGGCGTCAAGGTCTATGGTGGCCAGGCAATCAATGCCGGCGGCATCATCATCCGTCAACGCGGCACCAAGGTGCACGCTGGTGAAAACGTCGGCATGGGCAAGGATCACACTTTGTTCGCGCTGATCGACGGCAAGGTGCAGTTTGCCACCAAGGGTGCGCTGCAGCGTCACGTCGTCACGGTGGTGCCGGCGTAATCAACGCCCGTACCGAGGCGCAAGCCTGCAGAAAAAGGCTCTGCCGTTGGTGGGGCCTTTTTTCATTTACATCGAAAACTAGCGGCAAACCATGAAGTTCATCGACGAAGCAAGAATTGAAGTCATTGCCGGCGACGGCGGCAATGGCGTGGCTTCCTTTTGCCGTGAAAAATTCCGCCCTTTCGGCGGACCGGATGGCGGCGACGGCGGCAAGGGCGGCAGCATCTGGGCCGTGGCCGATCGCAACATTAATACCTTGGTCGATTACCGTTATTCCAAGCTGCACAAAGCAAAAAATGGCGAGAACGGCCGTGGCTCCGACTGCTATGGCAAGGGTGCCGATGACATCAGCTTGCGTATGCCGGTCGGTACGCTCATCACCGACCGCAATACCGGCGAACTGGTGGCTGACTTGACCGAGCATGGACAAGCAGCGTTGCTGGCGAAAGGTGGAGAGGGCGGTTGGGGCAATATCCATTTCAAGACTTCAACTAATCGCGCGCCGCGCCAGAAAACCGAAGGTAAGGAAGGCGAGC
>JAFECY010000017.1 GCA_018241865.1 Pseudomonadota bacterium
AAGGAAAAAGTGGTGGCCACCATCGGTTATTGCAATTCCGGTGTGGCGGGCAAGGCGATCGATGTGTATCAGAAGGCTAAAGTGCCGCTGATTATTCCGGTTGCAACTGCTACTACGATCACCAAAAAATTCGCCAGCGAGCCGGACAATTACATATTCCGGGTGGCGATGCCGGATGAAAAGCAGGTCGATTTCATCCTGAGCGACATGATCGACAAGCGCGGTTTGAAAAATGTTGCGATTTTCGCCGACGACACCGGTTACGGTGAAGGCGGCACCAAAGACGTGGTGCGCTTGCTGGAAAAACGCGGCCTCAAACCTGTCTATGTGGCACGCTTCAAGCAGGGTGTGTCTGACTTGACACCGCAACTGAAAGAGGCGCGCGCTGCCGGCGCCAACGTGCTGTACGTGTATTCGCTGGGGCCGGATATGGCAACCGTGTCGAGAGATCGACAAGCGATGGGCTGGAGCGTGCAGCAGACCGGCCCTTGGACCGTGGCCTTCCGCAACCATATTGACCTCGCCGGCTCGGCCGCTGACGGCGCGGTGATGCCGCAGACCTTCATTCAGGACGGCGTGTTGAACGAGCGTAGCACGTCGTTTGTGCTGCAATACGTCAAGCAGAACAATGTCAAGAACATTCCCTGCGCCATGTGCGCCGCGCAAGCCTACGACGCCATGTTCATTTTGCTCAACGCCATGTTCCAGGTGCGCGACATAACAGGCCCGGCAATCCGCAATGCGCTGGAAAATTTAGAGCACCGCGTCAACGGCGTGGTTGGTATTTACAACAAGCCGTTCAGCAAGGAAGATCACGAAGCGCTGGATGGTTCGATCTTGGTTCTGGGGCAGGTGAAAAGCAACGGCTTGGTGCAGTATGCCTATGCCGGTGACGCCAAGCGCGCGATCCTGACCAGCCGCACCAAATTGGTGGCGCCTGAACCGGCTGCGGCAGCGCCTGCTGCGGCCAAGTAGTTTGAACATATGCTGTGAAAAAAGCGCCCCGCGATGGGCGCTTTTTTGTTGATCGAGGAGGGATGTCATGAAGAGCAAATCGTGGCCCTATCCGCGTATCGTCGCCCATCGCGGCGGCGGCACGCTCGCGCCGGAGAATACGCTCGCCGCCATGCAATACGGCTTGCAGCACGGTTTTCACGCCGTCGAATTCGACGTCATGCTGTCGCGCGATCATGTGCCGGTGGTGGTGCATGACCCGGAACTGGGGCGCACGGTCAGCGGTGCTGGCGGCATCGCGGATTACAGCGCCGCAGAGTTGACGGCGATGGACGCGGGGAGCTGGTTTTCCGCGCAATATGCCGGTGAGCATCTGCCTACCTACCGCGCCGTGTTCGATTTTTGCCAAGAAAATCACATCTGGATGAATGTCGAAATCAAGCCCGCGCCCGGATCGGATGAGGCGACCGGTGCAGCCGTTGCTGAACTGAGTCGCACTTGGCTGGAAACAGCATCGCACGCGACTTTGCCGCCGTTATTTTCTTCCTTCTCTTTCGAGGCTTTGCTGGCGGCGCAGCGGGTCGCGCCCAGCATCGCGCGCGGTTTTCTGGTCGATGTCGTTCCATCAGATTGGGAAGAGCGCTTGCGTGCGCTCGGCGCAGTGGCGCTGCATACCAATCAAAAGAATTTGACGCGGCAATTGGCGCACGCAGTGAAGCAGGCCGGCTACGGCTTGTTCTGCTATACCGTCAACGATCCGACACGCGCGCGCGAACTGTTGTCTTGGGGTGTTGATGCCTTTTGCTCCGACCGTATCGACCTGATCGGCCCGGATTTTTCCTGAGGACTGGCGTGTTGTTGTTACGTTTGCTTACCTGCCTTACAACCAAGATGTCGGCAGAAGTGCATTCATGGCGTTAAATGCGGCATGGGCATCGCGCTCATACAACGAATCCGACAACAACACCGAAAGGAAAAATGATGAAAACCGTGAAAATGATCCCGCTGCTGGTCGCAACTCTGCTGGCCGCTCCTGTGTTTGCCCAATCCACCACCAACGAAACGCAGCGCGACGTCAACCAGCAGCAGCGCATCGATAATGGCTTGAAATCCGGTCAACTCACCACCCGCGAAGCTTCTAAACTGGAACGTGACGAAACGAGAATCGACCGCACCGAAGCCAATGCCATGAAAGACGGTAACGTCAGCGCCGCCGAAAAAGCCCGTATCGCCAATATGCAAAACAAGGCCAGTCACGATATTTCCCGCGATACGCACAACGCGCAAACCGGCAATCCGAATTCCGCTTCCAGTCAGCGCATGCAAGCTGACGTGCAGCGCAACGTCAATCAGGAAAAGCGCATCAACGCCGGCGTCAAGGATGGTTCGTTGACCACCCGCGAAGCCAGTCGCATGGAGCGCGGCCAGTCACGCGTTGACCGCCAAGAAGCGCGCGCCGGTCGTGATGGCCATGTTGGTGCCGGTGAGCAGCGCCGCATTCAGCGCGACGAAAACCGCCAGTCGAAACGCATTCATCACGAGCGTCACGACCGTCAGCATCGCGGCTGATCTGTTGAGTCGCTGTCCCAAACCCGCCGCCATTCGCGTAATGGCGGCGGGTTTTTTCTTGTCGGTTCGATCGGCGTTGCTCCTCGGGGGCGGCGGATGATTCACGTATAATCAAGGGTTTGGCGCAAGCGCCCGATTTTCATTCGTCGAAACCATGAAATCATCCGAAATCCGCGAAAAATTCCTCCAGTATTTTGCCTCGAAGGGCCACGCTATCGTCGCATCCAGTCCGGTGGTGCCAGGCGACGATCCGACCCTGTTGTTCACCAACGCCGGCATGAACCAGTTCAAGGATGTGTTTCTCGGTTTCGATAAGCGCCCCTACACCCGCGCTACTACATCGCAAAAATGCATCCGCGCCGGCGGCAAGCACAACGATCTGGAAAACGTCGGCTACACCGCGCGCCACCATACTTTTTTTGAAATGCTGGGCAACTTCAGTTTCGGCGACTACTTCAAGGAAGACGCGATCCGGTACGCTTGGGAATTGCTGACCGACGTCTTCAAGCTGCCCAAGGACAAGTTGTGGGTCACGGTGTATGCGGAAGACGACGAGGCGTACGACATCTGGAACAAGCAAGTTGGCGTACCGGCCGAGCGCATCGTGCGTATCGGCGACAACAAAAACGCGCGTTATGCCTCGGACAATTTCTGGATGATGGGCGACACCGGCCCTTGCGGCCCTTGCACCGAAATTTTTTACGACCACGGTGAGGATATCCCCGGCGGCCCGCCCGGCTCGCCTGAAGAAGACGGCGATCGCTACATCGAAATCTGGAACAACGTGTTCATGCAGTTCAACCGCGACGAAGCGGGCGTGATGCACAAATTGCCGAAGCCGAGCGTCGATACCGGCATGGGTTTGGAGCGCATCACTGCCGTGCTGCAGCACGTGCATTCGAACTACGAGATCGACACCTTCGTCAACCTGTTGGCCGCCGCCAAGAAGGCGGTCGATGCCGCCGGCGCTGGTGATTGCAAGGTTGATTGTGATCGAGATTCGCCTTCGCTGAAAGTGATCGCCGATCATATCCGCGCTTGCACTTTCACGGTGGTCGATGGCGTCATCCCGAGCAATGCCGGTCGCGGTTATGTGTTGCGCCGTATCGCCCGTCGCGCCATTCGTCACGGCTACAAACTGGGTGCGCGCAAACCGTTCTTCCATGCGCTGGTGCCAGCCTTGGTCAAGGAAATGGGTGAGGCCTATCCCGAACTGCGCCAGAATGAGCAGCGTGCCACCGAGGTGTTGAAGCAGGAAGAAGAAGCGTTCTTCCGCACCATCGCCAACGGCATGGAAATTCTGGAGAAGGCCTTGGCTTCTGGAGCCAAGCAGATCGACGGCGACACCGCCTTTAAACTGCACGACACCTACGGTTTCCCGGTTGACCTGACTGCTGACGTTTGCCGCGAGCGTGGGGTGACGGTGGATGAGACTCGCTTTGAGCAATTGCTCAACGAGCAGCGCCAGCGCGCGCGCGAAGCCGGCAAGTTCAAGATGGCGCAAGGCCTCGAATACAGCGGCAGCCCGACTACTTTCCACGGTTACGAACACCTAGTGCATGAAGGCGCGAAAGTGACCGCGATCTATGTCGATGGCACGTCGGTGCAGGAAGCCAAGTCCGGCGACGATGCGGTGCTGGTGCTGGACCACACGCCGTTCTACGCCGAGTCCGGCGGCCAAGTCGGTGATACCGGCGAGCTACGCAACGCTACCGCGCGCTTCCAGGTGGAAGACACCATCAAAATTCAAGCGGACGTATTCGGCCATCACGGCCGCGTCGCCGAAGGTTCAATCAAGGTCGGCGATACTGTCAACGCCAAAGTCGATGCCGAGCAGCGCGCCAA
>JAFECY010000180.1 GCA_018241865.1 Pseudomonadota bacterium
AATGTAGATGCGCTTTGATCTCAGGCCATTCGGCCGCAAGAATGCTGTAAATGTGCGCGTTTCTCACAGTGCCATCCCGTCGTGCTCCGTAATGACGAATGACGCCATCCAGCTTCGCTCCCAAGCGTTCGATTGCCTTCTGAGAAGCATGATTGAAATTATCGGTGCGGAAACCCACCACTTTGCAAGCAAGTGTCTCGAAGGCATGTTCCAAGAGCATCAGTTTGCAGCTTGTATTCACATGACTGCGTTGGCAGGATTTTGCATACCAAGTGTAGCCAATTTCAACGCGGTCGATGGCTGGCAGAATGTCGTGGTAACTGGTCGAGCCGATAATTTTTCCGGTAGCGCGTTCGCGCACGACAAAGGGCAGCCGTGACCCTGCTTGTTGCATGTCGAGTGCCGATGCAATGTAGGCAGCTTCGGCACCGGGTTCGGGAACGGAAGTCACGCGGATATTCCATAATTCGCCGTCTCCGGCAGCTTGCGCCAGATCCGCAGCATGCGACTTCTGCATCGGCTCCAGCCGGATGCCATGCAACTCGAGCGTAACCGGGTTGACAGTAATCATTTAGCGGTTTGTCCTAGTCATGAACGCCATGCGCTCGAACAGATGTACATCCTGCTCGTTCTTCAGCAGCGCGCCATGCAGCGGCGGGATCACGGTCTTGGCATCGCTGCTGCGCAAGGCTTCGGCAGGGATGTCTTCGGCTAGCAGCAGTTTCAGCCAGTCCAGCAATTCGGAGGTGGAAGGTTTTTTCTTCAGCCCCGGCACCTCGCGCACTTCGTAAAAACTTTGCAGCGCCTGCGCCAGCAATTCCTTTTTCAGGTTCGGGAAGTGCACGCCGACGATGTCTTGCATCGTGTCTTTGTCCGGGAACTTGATGTAGTGGAAAAAGCAGCGGCGCAGAAAAGCATCCGGCAATTCCTTTTCGTTGTTGGAGGTGATGATGACCAACGGTCGGTGTTTGGCCACCACCATTTCGCGCGTTTCGTACACGAAGAATTCCATGCGGTCGAGTTCGCGCAGCAAGTCGTTGGGGAATTCGATGTCGGCCTTGTCGATCTCGTCGATCAGCAGCACCACCGGTTCCGGCGCGGTGAAAGCTTGCCACAGCACGCCCTTGACGATGTAGTTGTGGATATCCTTGACGCGTTCCGAACCTTCAATATCCGCGAGTTGCGAATCGCGCAGGCGCGACACCGCATCGTATTCATACAAGCCTTGCTGCGCCTTGGTGGTGGATTTGACATGCCATTGCAGCAAGGGCATGTCGAGCGCCGCTGCTACTTCCTCGGCCAGCATGGTTTTGCCGGTACCCGGCTCGCCCTTGATGAGCAAGGGGCGCTGCAGGGTCAGCGCGGCGTTGACCGCCAGCCGTAAATCTGCCGTGGCAACATAATTTCGGGAACCTTCAAAGCGGATGGCCTGTCGCATACTTTGTTGTGTCATCAAGAGGAAAACAGATTCAAGTATAAGCGAGAAAGAAACTGCGAGCCGGCGCATGACCGGCCGCTTCACCGTCCATTTTCCGAAGGATTCCTCTCCATGAAACGATCCCTGTTGCGCGCCTTGGTGGTATGGCGGCGCTTCCGGCGAGGCAGTCTGCGCCGACACGAACAACAATTGCATGACGATAGTCAGGCCGCCGCACTGCTATCGCGCGCCAATCCGTTCGCATCTTGGAACGAGCGCGCTAATTGGATGCTGGATTTGGCAGAATGGCTGCGGCGCGACCCCGGCGCTTTACTGCTCGACGATGGTGCGCGCCGCCGCATCCGTTGTCAGCGCCTACGTTCTTTGCTCGACTGGCTGGACGCGCACCGCGACGTGCGCAAGCTGGTGCAGGCGACGCTGCAGAAGACACTGCGCGAAGCGGCCGGGCCGGAACTGTTTTGCGCCACCGGCTTGCCGCGCGAGCCGGCCTTCGTCGGTGAACTGGTCGAGCGCGTCATCAAGTTTCTGTTGCCGCGGCCATTGCCGACGCACGATCTTTCCGCGCTGTTCACTGCCATGTTTCCCGATCCGGCCGATGCCGGTTGGTTGCTCGATCTGGATCGCGCCAGCCTAGCGCGGTTGGGGCGCTTGTGCATCGACGAGAGCATCGCTCACGCGTATCTAAAGCAGATTGACGAAGCGCTGATCTATCTGATGACGCAAGTGATCGCAGTCGGCGTCGGGCCGGAATTTCGTCAGCGCGCCGGCGGTAGTCTGCCGTTACAGGCGACGCCCTTCATGGCCTTGCGACGCGAAACTGAAAAATATCTGCTGTCCGGCGTCAGTGACGATGCAGCTTTGCGTAGCGTACGCATGCTGATCGCGGTATGTCAGGCGCAAATCGACCGGGTGTACGAGCACCTCGATGAATACGGTGTTTCGGTCAGTTTGGTGTACCGCATCGAACGCATGCGCGCGCAACTGCAGCGCATGGGCCGCCTGATCGATTTGCGCGCCTCGGTGCTGTCCGATGCGCAACCTGCCGGGCAGGTACAGGCATTGTTGGGCGACCTGATTAGCGCGCATCATCATCGCTCTTCGGTGCGCGAACTGGTGCGGCGCAGCTTCTCGTTGTTGGCGCGCAAGATGGTCGAACGCAACGCCGGCCACGGCGAACATTACATCGCGCGCAATCGCGTTGAATATCGCGCCATCCTGCGCGCCGCCGGCATCGGCGGTGCGGTAACGGCCTTCACCGTGTTGGGCAAACTCGCCATACTCGCCGGCGCGGTGCATTTCCTCGAAGGCTTGCTGGCCACGCTGTTGTACGCCGCCAGCTTCTTGTTGATTACCGGGCTGGGCGGCGTGCTGGCAACCAAGCAACCGCCTGTCACCGCGCCCGCCTTGGCCGCTCGCATGGGCCACCTCAATTCACGCGAGGGCTTGCGCGAACTGTTGGCGGAAATCACTTTTCTACTGCGTTCGCAAGCCGCCGCCGTGTTCGGCAACGTGATGACGGTGATCCCGATCATGTTGTTGCTCGCCATCGCGCTCTTTGGCCTGACGCACGGCACGTTGATGACGCCGACGAAAGCGCACGCCACGCTGCAATCTTTGTCGCTGGCCGGCGTGACGCCGCTGTTCGCCGCTTTCACCGGTGTGCTGCTGTGGCTGTCCAGCCTGGCAGCCGGCTTCGCCGACAATTGGTTCGCCCTGCGTCGTCTGCGACCCACCATCGCGCATCACCGGCGCGTGGTGCATGCGCTCGGCACGGCGCGTGCGGAGCGGCTGGCGCACTGGATCGAGGGGCATGTCGCCGGGGTCGCCGGCAATCTTGCATTGGCAATGCTGCTGGGCATGGGGCCGGTGCTGCTGCAATTCTTTGGTGTGCCGCTGGACGTGCGTCACGTGACGCTGGCAACCGGTGCGCTGACCGCGGCGCTCGCTAGCATCGGCTGGGAGGCGCTCACCACGCGCGAATTCTGGCTCGCCGGCGGCGGCATCCTTGCCATCGGTTTGTTGAATGTTGCCGTCGCCTTTGCCTGCGCGCTGTTGCTGGCGCTGCGCGCCCGCGACGTACCAGCGCGTACTCGGCGTGTGGTGTTTCGCGCGGTATTGCGTCGTTTCGCAGCGTCGCCGCTGTCTTTTTTGTTTCCTGCGCGGCAGGAGCGGGCGCTGAGGTTGACGCCCACTGCATCGGAGAAAAATGTATCTGTCGAACACGACGACAATGCCAGAACCGGCAGTTAGGAGGGCGACACCCGGCATATCGGAGGAATGCACCGCCCCACGCCTTGCTGCTTAGTCGGCACTGAATAGACTGGCAAGGGCGTTTCGGGTAGAATTGTGCGGTTTTTACGCTGGCTCGCTCAGCTTCCGTCGGTTTCGCTTTACTTACCCCTGCTAACCATGAAAAAACTTCTCGCATTCGTCGCGTTTGCCGGACTTGCCAACTTCGCCATTGCGGCGGATGTGGTCGGCGACGCCAAGGCCGCTTCCAACAAAGTTGCGATGTGTATCGGTTGCCACGGCATCCCCGGCTACAAGACGACTTTCCCCGAGGTTTATCAAGTGCCCATGCTCGGCGGTCAATCGGCCAAATATCTCGAGAGCGCGCTGAAGGCGTACCAGAAAGGCGAGCGCAATCACCCAACCATGCACGGTATCGCTGCCAGCCTGTCGGATCAAGACATCGCCGACCTCGCGGCCTACTACTCGCAGCAGAAATAAGGGAGAGCAGAACATGAACAAGATTTTCGCTTCGCTGGTGGCCGTGGCTGCCGCTGCGCTTTCCTTCAACGCATACGCCGGCGGCAATATCGAAGCCGGCAAGGCGCTGGCGCACAAGACTTGCGTCGCTTGCCACGGTGCTGATTTCAACACGCCGATCGATCCGGCCTATCCCAAGTTGGCCGGCCAGCCGCAGGATTACTTGGAGCATGCGCTGCGCGCCTATCAGCGCGGCACGGGTCCCAATAGCCGTAACAATGCGATCATGGGCGCACAGGTCAAAGAACTAAAGAGGCAGGATATTCAGGATATCGCCGCTTATCTGCACAGCTTGCAAGGATCGCTGGTGCTGCGTAAATAAGCGCATTTTGCTGATAAAAAAACCGCGTTGCGACGCGGTTTTTTTACGTCCATCGTTTGCTCATACGCTAGCGCGACGACGAATGCAGTCGATATAAGCCGCGCCATCCGGTGGCAATCCGCTGCGTTGCGCATGCCACACCATCTCACCCAAGCATTCCATGATCTGGTGGTGCGCTTCATGTTCGGATTGCAGCCGTTGCGCTAGCGCTAGGAAGGCAGCGCGGATGCCTGGCGGCTGGTCGATCGAAATTTGTTCCGCAATGGACAGGTGCATCGACAAATGCAAGAAGGGGTTGGTCTGTCCGCGGTCAACCGAATAATCGGCGGCCAGTGCGGCTTCGACATCGGCTAATTGCTTGTCGTATTCGGGGTGCTGCACGATCCAGTCGCGCGCGATGGCTTCCAACGGTGTCAGGATGTCGTTGGCGCGGTGTTTGCGAAAGGCGTCGCAGAAGAAGCGGCGGACATCTTGTTGTGATGGATTGAACATGCAGCGGATTTTACCCTGATAGTCGCGCTGTCATTGGTGCGGCTCTTATACGCCTTTTGCCGGCAACGGTGTCTTGTCACGAAATTCGCACAGGTCGGCGATCACGCAATTCCAGCATGCCGGCTTGCGCGCGGTGCACGTGTAGCGGCCATGCAGAATCAGCCAGTGATGGGCGTCATGTTGAAATTCCGGCGGCACGTTCTTCAGCAGCTTCTGTTCGACTATATCGACATTTTTACCCGGCGCGATGCCAGTGCGGTTGCTGACGCGGAAAATGTGCGTATCGACTGCGATGGTCGCTTCGCCAAATGCCGTGTTCAACACGACGTTGGCAGTCTTGCGGCCGACGCCGGGCAGCGCTTGCAAGGCGTCGCGGGTGCGCGGTACCAGACCTTGGTGTTCGGCCAACAGGATGCGGCAAGTTTCGATGACATTTTTCGCCTTGGTGCGATACAGACCGATGGTGCGGATATAGGCCGTCAAACCTTCGACGCCGAGATGGAAGATAGCTTGCGGCGTATTGGCGACCGGATACAACAAACGGGTGGCTTTGTTCACCGACACATCGGTGGCTTGCGCCGAGAGGATGACGGCAATTAGCAATTCAAAAGGCGTGGTGTATTCCAGCTCGGTGGTCGGCGTCGGATTGGCTTGTTGCAGACGCTGAAAAATCGCGCATCGTGTTGCCGCATTCATGATGGTTCTTCCTGCGATTTCTTTTGTAGGCGGGCGCGCTCCATTGCGGCCTGAATGATGGCGCGTTTGCGATCCTGCTCGGCTTTCTGCTCGGGCGATGCAGCCGCTTCCGACGCCAATGCGTGCAGTTTGGCGGCAGCCTTGGCTGCCAGTCGCGCATCGTTTTCTTGCTTGTCGCGTTGTAAGCGGAAATCGCGGAATCGGTAACGGCTACGCGCAGCATCGGCCTGCTGCGGTGACCAAGCATGCCAGCCGGTATCGTCGCCGGTAATGGGAAGCATGGCGATGCAATCGACCGGACAGGGCGCGACACACAAATCGCAGCCGGTGCACAGTTCGGCGATCACGGTATGCATTTGTTTGGCTGCGCCGACGATGGCATCTACCGGGCAAGCTTGTATGCATAGGGTGCAGCCGATGCAGGCTGCTTCGTCGATGACGGCAACTGGGCGCGGACGCTCGACGCCGTTGACGGGATTGAGCGGGATGATAGGTTTGCCGAGCAGATTCGCCAGTCTTTCGATGCCTTGCGCGCCGCCGGGCGGGCATTGGTTGTAACTTGCACTACCGTCAGCAATCGCTTCGGCGTATGGCCGGCAGGCCGCATAGCCGCA
The DNA here is from genome assembly GCA_018241865.1 of Pseudomonadota bacterium. Lineage (GTDB taxonomy): Bacteria > Pseudomonadota > Gammaproteobacteria > Burkholderiales > Burkholderiaceae_D > Paucimonas. Next base: position 6,332 of record JAFECY010000180.1, read on the forward strand.
CTTGGTGCATTGCGTTTGCGGCAGCAGGGCATCGATCTGATCGGCGAGAGATGGAGAAGCGGACACAGGCGGAACAGCAGTTTGCTAAAAGCGACATTATCTAATGAGCGGGCGGTCGCTTCCAAGTAAAAAAGCCGTTCTCTTGCGAGAACGGCTTGGATCGCGGTGCGGCGCAAGCGCGAGCTTTAAGCGTGTCGCTTGATGAAATCGGCGACGCGATAGCAGATTTTTTCGCGCCAGCGACGGCCGGAGAAAATGCCGTAGTGACCGCAACCCTCGGCGACGATATCTTCGCGCATGGCCGCTGGAATCCCGCTGCACAGTTCATGTGCGGCTTGGGTTTGGCCGGGACCGGAGATGTCGTCCAGTTCGCCTTCGATGGTCAGCAGCGCCACGGATTGGATGTCTTGCGGCCGCACCAGTTTGCCGCCGACTTCCCACGTGCCGGTCGGCAAACAGAAGTCCTGAAACACGGTCTTGATGGTTTCCAGATAGTACTCGGCCGGCATGTCCAGCACGGCGTTGTATTCATCGTAAAACTTGCGATGATCTTCCGCCGAATCGTTGTCGCCGCGACGCAGGTGCAGATAGAAATCCCAGTGACTCTGCGCGTGACGGCTCGGGTTCATGGCGACGAAGCCGGCATGCTGCAAAAAGCCGGGGTACACCTTGCGGCCGCTGCCTGGGTAATTGGGCGGTACGCCGTAGATCACGGTGTTTTCAAACCAAGAGAAGGGTTTCTTGGTTGCTAGATTGTTGACCTCGGTTGGTGACTTGCGCGGATCGATCGGGCCGCCCATCAGGATCATCGAACGCGGCTGTTGTGGGTCGTTGGCGCTTGCCATCAGCGAGACGGCCGCTAGCACCGGCACAGTTGGTTGGCACACCGCCAGCACATGCACGTCCGGGCCCAGTTTGCGAATGAAATCCTGCACGTAGTAGATGTAGTCGTCCAAGTGGAACGGGCCTTCCGACAGCGGCACCATGCGGGCGTCGATCCAGTCGGTGATATAGACGTCGTGCGCCGGCAGCAGGCTGCGTACGGTGTCGCGCAGCAGGGTGGCGTGGTGACCGGACAGCGGAGCGACGATCAGTACCTTGGGCTGATTCAGTGCAGCTAACGCGGTCTTGCTCATGTCTTTCTTGAAGTGCAGCAAGGTGCAGAAGGGGCGATCTTCGGCGATCTGTTCGACGATCTTCACTTCCTCGCCATCGATAACGGTCGATTCGATGCCGAACGGTGGTTTTTCGTAGGCCTTGCCCAAGCGGTACATCAATTCGTAACCGGCGGCGATGCGCTGGGCGAACGGGGTATGGGCAAACGGGGATATGGGATTGGTTAGAAGCTTAGAGGAGGCTTCTGCCCACTGCATCAGGGGATTGATGAAGTTTCGGTTCAGTTCGTGAAATTGGTAAAGCATGAAAACCTCGACTGAGTGAGTGCTCTGCGAAGAGCAAATACTTCTCTTTGTTGCAATGCATCATAAACGAAATCCTGTTTTCTTGCCGAAGGATATCGTTGTTACCAAACGGTTCCTCAAATTTATTGAGCAAAATTCATCATTTTGTCAGGGATTTGCCTAAAAAAATCCTGCTTTTTTATTGCTTTTTGGAAAAATAGCACGCAAATTGTGGGGGTTGCTGATATTTAACAAAATTTTGCAATTCGTTCTCCTGGCTGAATGCTGCACTGCATTTGACCGGGAGAATGAGGGGAAAAATGCGATTTGCGCCATGTTGCGGTGCATGGGATGCACTCACCTACCGTGCTTCAATAAGACGGTAGTTGTCGAGAGAAAGGTGGTCGCACGTATCAACCGACATATCAGCGGCCGATGTATCGCTCGATGATGGCGGCGTCGAGTACGCCCGAATAGGCGCGTTTTGTGCCATGTGTGCCACCTACATTGAACCAGTAGCTGCGCGGCAGTTCGCCATGCCAGTTCGGGTCGATCGCATGGCGCAATTGTTCGGCCGGCGCCGCACCGAAGGCCCAGGTATCGGACTGCATGCCGAGGGCACGCAAGCGCTGCCGGATCAGTGCAGCGGTTTGTGCATCGGTCATGCTATCGGTGGCTAATGTGACGATGTTCAGATTTTTGTTTTGACGCTTTTTTTGCGCGAGCGCCTGCAAACTGGCTTGGCAGTATTCGCAATCCAGCGACCACAGGATGAGCACGAAGGGTTTGCCTTGGCGTTGTTTGATGATGTGGGCAAGGCTATCGTTCTCAAAAGCTTGTAATGGCGCGGCATGCAGCGTCAGTGACAATCCAATGAGCCATGCGGTGAGTAATCCAGCGAACAAGAAGCGTCGTGACGTGTACATCGTTATTTCTCCCGTGTTGCCGTTATGACGCGCACACCATCCAATTGGGTGCGCCATACCAGCAGGATGTCGCCAGCATGCGTCAGTAGGCGCGGTTGGTCGGAATCGCCCGATGTATGCGCCAGCTCGGTATCGTGCCAATGATCGCCGCCATCGCGTGAGATTTTCGCTAGGATGGCGGTGGTCTTGCCGTCGAATTGCTTCCAAGCGAGCACGATCTTTTTCCCTGCCACAGCGACGTCGGCATGTGTGGCCTGTGCCGAGCCGAGTTTCATTGGTGTGCGTAATCCTTCACCGGCCGGTGCGCTGGCATAGAACACGCCGCCTTCGTCATTCCTGACGTTGAACCAGACTTGGTGCCGCGTGCCCTCTGCGCCATAGGCCAGCGACGGCCCCTGATGCGGACAGGCATCGACGCGCCAGTCATCGAAGGTGGCGCGCATCGGTGCTGCCAGTTTGCCGTCAGGCGTCAAGGTGACCAAAGCGTGATCGCGTATGTTCGGTGAGAAGATGTGACGCCACAGCGCCACCGGCTGACCAGCCGGATTGAGCGCCAAGGCGATGCGGCAGCATTCGCAACTATGGTCGGCAATCTTGTAGTCGCCCTTGAAGCTGGCGCCGCTGTCGTCCGATACGGCGTAGTACAGCGCTGCACCGGCATATTTTTCTTTGCGTGCGACAGCGGCTTCGAGATCGCGTTTGTCGATCCAAGCAACGTAAATGCGGCCGCTGCGATCAACGATCATCGAGTCGAAACGATGGGTAATCAGATCGCGGTTGGTATGGACGGTGATCGGCGGCGAAAAGCTGCGGCCGCCATCGAGCGAGCGCACGAAACGAATCTCGCCCGTGTAGGGTTTGGCGAGCGGTTTGGTGTAGCTGACGTAGATTTCTCCCTTGCTGCCGATAGCCAGCTTGGGACGGTTCTCGCCTTCCGCCGATACCGCTTCCGGTTCGCTCTGAATGCGTTGCGGCGCGGACCAAGTCTTGCCGCCATCTGCCGATTTCTGCAAGACCACATACTGCGCTGCGCCGGCGCTTTCCTTGCTGGTGATCCAGAGGATGCCTTGCGCATCGACGGCTGCGCTGGTGCCCAGTTCGGTTTTTTTGCTGACGTTCATGCGCGTATGCTGCGCGTGGTCTTGCGCCATCGTGCTGGTTGGAAGCGCACATGCGGTCAGCCACAGCAACGTGGCAAACATGCCGCCGATGCGATAGGTATTAGAAGCTTGCACGTAATTCTCCAATAAAAGTTCGCCCAGGGTAGGGGTGGTAAACGTAATAGCGTTTGTCCGTCAGGTTGTCGATGCCGAATGAGGCTTCCAGGTATTGTGAAATGCGGTAACTGGCTTTCGCATCCCACACGGTATAAGACGATACCCCGCCGAAGGTATTGCCATTGGTGTCGCTGTTGTCGAGGCTACCGTACATCCGACCGGCATGGCGCACGCCTAGACTGGCGCGCCAAGAGGCGTTGGGTTGGTAGGTTCCCATCAGATTGGCGCGCACGCGCGGCACGCGTATCCAGTCTTTGCCGATCAGCGTCGGATTATTGGCGTTTTCCAAGATGGTCGATTGCGACAGGGTCAGGCTGCCGGAGAGGCTGAATCCCTTCCAGCCCAGATCGTTGGCGCTGGCTTGCAGCTCGATGCCGCGGGTGCGCACGCGATCGATGTTCTGGATATTGGTCACGTTCGGAAACACCACGATATTGGTTTGGCTGATGATGGTGTCGCGCACATCATCCTCGAACAGTGACACACGCAGCGTGCCGCTGGTTGTGTCGAAACTGTAGTCGCGTTCCGCGCTTAGTTCCTTGGCGAAGGAGCGTTCCGGCCGCAGACCCGGGTTGTTGTTGACGATGGTATTGCCGGCTACTGAACCCTGGAACAACTCGGACACGGTAGGAAAACGCACGCCCTTGCCGAGCGAAGCTTTCAACACCCAATGATCGTCCGGCATCCACGACAGCGAAGCTTTGGGCGACCAAGCATGGTCTTTGCGATTGGCGTAGCTAAGCGATGTGAGCGCGGTGTCGCGCCGGCCGTCGAAGGCTTGCCACTCTTCGTAGCGCAGGCCGGTGGTCAGTAGCCATTGCGGCGACAATTTCCAAGCATCTTGCACGAACAGAGCTTGCAGGCTGGTCTTGCCGAAGAAGCCGGCAGTCAGCGCACCGGGGCCGCCGTTGAGCCAGTCGGTGGTGGCGAAGGTTTTGTTCTGTAACTGGTAGCGGTTGATGTGGTAGCCCAGTGCCAGCGCATGTGCTTCGTCTTTGCGCGGCGTATAGGTGGTTTGCAGATCGAGCGTTTGCCAGCCGGTGCCGCTGTTGTCGGCGTACGTGCCTGCGCCGCCTCCCAGCGCGATCGGTGGCGCGGTGGTCGCGGAGCGCGTCAGATCGGTTGTGATGTCATAGAGCGTAGCGACTGCGGAAGCATTCCAGCCCTGCTTGTTTTTTGTGGTCAGTTTCGCGCCCCACATGCCGTGGGTTTCTTCGACGGTCTGTGGCGAAAAAGCGCCGGCCGGGATGCTGTATTTCGCGCCGTTGATCGATACCAGTCCCGCGTACACCGGATTGCCGGCCGCATCGCGCAACAGGCTGGTGCCGCTGCGCTTGGCGTCGTTGCGCCAATGAACGTACAGCACTTCGCCATACAGCGACGAAGAGAAATCGTAGCCGAGCTTGAGTTTGGCTTGCTCCTGCAGATTGTCTTCCAGCGCGCTGCCGTTCGGACCGGCGAAGTACAGCGGTTTGCCGCTGGTATCGGTGCCGAGGAATGCGCCCGTGACGGGTGTCGCTGCTGCAGGCGAGGCGGAAGGCGTTAGCGTCACGTACTGCATGGGCTGGCTGCGGTTCTGCAGGCGGTTGACGCCGATGCTATACGTCCAGTCGCCGACTTTGTTGCCGAACCAAGCGCTTTCCTGATGACCTTGGTAATCACCGGAATACCCAGAATCGTCGAGCTGTTGCGTGAAATACTGAATGCGCGCCGAGCCCTCGAATTTTTGCGGTTTGCGCGTCGTCATGACCACCGTGGTGCCGATCGAGTTGCCGGGATAGAGCGCGGAAAACGGCCCGTACAGCACATCGACCCGCGCCAGTTCTTCCGGCGCGACTACATTCCAGCGCGGCGCGTTGAACTGGCCGAGGAATTGCGATAGCAGGTAGCCGTCGGCATACACCAGTCCGCGCGGCGCTTGCAATTCGCTGAAGGAGCGACCGCCGATCAGTGCATTGCGATCGCCTGCGTAACGTTTGCGGATGGTCATGTCCGGCACGTATTTCAGCGCATCTTCAACGTTGACGAAATTCTGATCGCGTAGTTGGTCGGCGGTTTTGCTGGCGGTGGTGGTCGGTAGATTCGGGTCGAGTGGCGCGCGCGCGCCAGTGACGGTGATGGGTGCCAGTGTCTGTTCGGTGGCGACGCCTTGGGCGTGGGCATGGATGGCAATGGCTTGAACGACGAGGAACGTCAGCAGGCGCAGGCGTGCGCCGGGAATGTTGTGCTGCATGGTTGGATGTCCTTCCTGAACGATGAGTCATAGCCGATGCGCCGCGCAGGCGCGGCAATCATCGGCATCGTGTGCGATCAGGAATGGAAAGGTGGCGCGCGCGATTGCGCGCTGGTCCAGACGAACAGCGGACGCGGCGCATGGTAAAACAGCGTCGGGCGCGTGGCGCGGCCGTCGAGTGCAGGCAAGACAAATGATGCAGAGGGTGGCAGGGCGGCGACATGACCCGGCGCGCAGAAAGGGCAATGTTCGCCGTTAGTGGCGTGCTTTTCTGGTGCGTGTGATGGCACGCCATCGGCCTTCACCAGCTTCATGCCATTGACGGAGCAGATTTCCATCCAGAAGGAAGATTTGCCATCGGCGGCGGCCAGCGCATGCGATATCGACGGCGCAAGCGCGGCCAACAGGATCGCGCACATTGCGATCCATGCGGTGCAGCGTCTGGTTAGTCTGGTGAATGGCATGCGCGTTGGTTTTCTCAATAAAAACGCCCCTGATGTAATCGAGGGGCGCTTCGTTATGCAACGTCGTGCTTAGTCGAACACCGGTGTTTCGACGCCGAGAATTTTG
>JAFECY010000181.1 GCA_018241865.1 Pseudomonadota bacterium
GATCGTCGAATACCGCGTGCTGATGAAGGTTACCTTCGTCATCAAGGAAGCAGCGCCTAAGAAAGGGAAGTAAACAAAGCAGGCCGGCAGCATTGGAGGGAACATGGATTTTTCCGATATTTTTAATTACGACGGACAGGCTGTTCCATCCGGGAACGGCGATTCTGTCTTCCTCGCCAATCTGCCGGCCGATGACTGGAGCTACATTCTCTCCTTCACCCAGCGTTGCCGTTTTCGTGCGGGTGAAATGGTGGTGCGCCAAGGCGAACTGTCGGATGTGCTCTACATCGTCGCCAGCGGCGAGCTCGACGTTTTGCTGACGGAAAGCGATGGCGAGGTGCGCAAGATATCGGGCATTCAGCCGCTTTCGGTGTTCGGTGAGCAGGCTTTTCTTGACGGCCTGCCGCGTCTGGCTTCAGTGCAAGCCGTCACCGACAGTGAGATGCATTTGTTGACGCGCGAAGCTTTCGATCGGTTGGCTGCACGGCATCCCGATCTGGCGCGGCAGATGTTGTTCGACCTAGGACGCATCGTCTCGTTGCGCCTGCGCGAAATGATGGCGCTGGCCATGCGCGGTAGCCGCTAGCATGGCCGAGATCCGATTTCCGAATTACCTGCAAATTCCACCGCTGCTGCCGCTGCGCGCTTGGCATGTACTGCGCGTGTTGAGCGTGTTGACGGCGCTGACGATGGCGCTGTTGCTGATTGTGCGCCCGCATTGGGCGTTGCCATTGTTTTGGATGCTGATCGTGCCGTTGCTGCCGGCGCTATTCTTGATTGCGCCCGGACTGTGGCGCAATATCTGCCCGATGGCTGCGCTGAACCAGACGCCGCGCCTGTTCGGCTTTACCCGTGGTCTGGCGCACACACCGCGTATCCGCGAATACAGCTTTGTATTCGGCATCGCGCTGTTTTTCCTGTTCGTCTCCAGCCGCAAATGGTTGTTCGATCACAGTGGCGTTGCCAGCGGTGTGCTGATCCTGTTCGGCCTAGGTAGCGCCTTCCTTGGCGGGTTGATTTTCAAGGGCAAGAGCGGCTGGTGCAGTAGCATTTGCCCGATGCTGCCGGTGCAGCGTCTCTACGGGCAGACACCGCTTAAGCTGGTCGGCAACGCGCATTGCCAGCCCTGCGTTGGCTGCACGAAAAACTGCTACGACTTCAATCCGCGCGTCGCCTTTCTCGCCGATCAGTACGACGACGATCGTTACCATGCCGGTTATCGGCGCTTCTTCGCCGCCGTGCTGCCCGGCTTCGTGCTGGCTTTTTTCACGATGCCGCCGGGCGATGCGTCGATGGTGACGCTGTATACCCACTTCCTGTTGTACGCCGCGCTCAGCATGGCGCTGTACAAGACCGGTGAAGCTTTCCTGAAAATTCCGATCAACAGCCTGAACATTTTGTTCGGCGCGGCCGCGTTCAATATCTATTACTGGTACGGTGCCACGGGTTGGTTCAACGCGCTATCGGGCTTGAGCGGCCATTGGGTCGTGCCCGAGCTCGCTCCCTATTTCATACGCGTGCCGCTGTGGATCGTCAGCGCCGTCTGGATCTGGCGTGGCTTCGCCACCGAAGGTTTGTTCCGTCGTGAGTTGGCCGGCAAGACTGCGACGGTCGCCGCCGGCGTCGGCCAGGGTGCGGCGGCGGCGCTGCGCAAGGCTTCCGCACAGGCCGGCATGCAAATGGTGATCGAACCGGAGCAGCAGAAAGTGGCCGCCGCGCAGGGGCAATCTTTGTTGGAGCTCATCGAAGGTTGCGGCGCGCGTATCGAATCCGGTTGCCGCATGGGCGTGTGCGGTGCCGACCCGGTCGCCGTGCGCGCCGGCATGGATAACCTCGCACCGCCTGACGAAGACGAATGCAATACCTTGGCGCGCCTCGGCCACGCCGACAACACCCGCATGGCTTGCCGCGCCCGCATCCAGAAGGGCGAAGTCGTCATCGCGCTGACCCCCGATCGGCGCGACGCGAAACAAGCCACCACCGCCGTTTTCGATCCTGCGATTCGCCATGTGGTCGTGGTCGGCAATGGCATTGCCGGCGTCACGGCCGCCGATCACTTGCGTCGCCGACATCCCGAGTGCCGCATCACCTTGGTCGCCGATGAAAACCATCACCTCTACAACCGCATGGCGATTACGCGCTTGGTTTATGGCCGCTCCGCCATGCAGGGCTTGTACCTGATGCCGGAGAGCTGGTACGCCGATCGCAACATCGACGTCATGCTCAACACCGCCGCGCGTACCATCGACGTAGAAAAACGCGAGCTGTTGCTGGCCGACGGTGAAACGCTCAGCTACGACCGGTTGATCCTCGCCACCGGCAGCAGCAGTTTTGTGCCGCCTCTGCCGGGTTACGGCGACCCCGGCTGTCACGTGCTGCGTTCGGCCGATGATGCCATGACGGTGCGCGGTTATGCTCAGCGCAGCGGTGCGCGCCATGCGGTGATCGCCGGCGGTGGCCTGCTCGGCTTGGAAGCCGCCTACGCTTTGCATAAACTTGGCTTGCAGGTCGCCGTCATCGAGCGCAATAAATGGCTGCTGCACCGCCAGCTCGACGAACGCGGCGGCCGCCTGCTGGAAGCCTATCTCGCCAACCTCGGCCTGCACATCCTCACCGAAGTGCAGATCAAGGCGCTCACCCGAGCCGAAGACGGCACACGCATGGCGCAACTCGAAGGCGGTGAACCGCGTCGCGCCGACCTGTTCATCGTCGCCGCCGGCATCGCGCCGAATGTCGAGCTAGCGCGTGCGGCCGGGATTGATGTCAAGCGCGGCATCGTGGTCGATGCGTGCATGCGCACCAGCGCTGCCGATGTGTATGCCGCCGGCGACGCCGCCGAAATCGACGGCAAGGTACTGGGCTTGTGGCCGGTGGCAGTCGGTCAAGCCGAGGTCGCCGCCTGCAATGCGCTCGGTGAAGCGCGTGATTACGAAGAGCCGGTACTGTCAACCCAGCTCAAGGTGGTGGGCGCAGATTTGATCTCAGTCGGGAAATTCGAGGCGGGAGAGGGCGAGAGCAGTTTGTTCGAGGAAGACGTCGCCAACTATCGCTATCGCAAGCTGGTGTTGCGCGACGGCGCGCTGATCGGCGCTATCCTGATCGGTTGGCCGGAATTGATCGAGCCGGTCGGCAAGGCCGTCAAAGCGGGACGCCGTCTGGACGGCGCGGAAGAAAAAATCAGAAGCGGCGACTGGTCGGTGTTTGCCGCGCAATAAAACTTTGCGCGACGCAACTTCCGCACTGGTTTGTAAATCGCCGCGCTGACCGCGTTCAAGATCAATAGCGCATCCATTGAATGATTGCTTGGTATCTGTGCATGTGGCATGGGGCGCGCGCCACAAGGTCGCCTATTTTTTCAAAATCGAACCCAACACACCGCGAATGACGGCGCGGCCGACTTGCGAGCCGATGCTGCGCGCCGCCGATTTCACCATCGCTTGTCCGGCCGATTCGCGTCGGCTACCGCCGCCGAACAGGCCGCCCAGCATGTCGCCGATGGTCGAGCCGATCGAGGAACCGGAAGATTCTTGCGTATAGGGTGCGCTGCTGGGGCTGGCGGTACTGCCGGCGTTCGTTGCGTCGGTTGCACCTGCCTCGTTCGCCGGTTTGGCGTTGGCAGCAGTGCGGCCTTTGAGTTTTTCATAGGCCGATTCACGGTCCACCGTTTTTTCGTACACGCCGGCCACGACAGAAGTCTGCATCGCCTGCTTGCGTTCATCCAGCGTGATCGGACCGATCTGCGAAGCCGGCGGCAGGATGAAGGCGCGCTCGACGATATTCGGCCGACCCTTTTCGTCGAGGAAGGACACCAGCGCTTCGCCCACGCCGAGTTCGGTGATGACTTGCGCGGTATCGAGCGCCGGATTGGGGCGGAAAGTATCGGCCGCCGATTTCACTGCTTTTTGGTCGCGCGGCGTGTAGGCGCGCAGCGCGTGCTGCACACGGTTGCCGAGCTGACCCAGCACGGTATCGGGAATGTCGAGCGGATTTTGCGTGATGAAAAATACGCCGACACCTTTGGAACGGATCAAGCGCACCACCTGCTCGATTTTGTCCAGCAGCGCCTTGGGTGCTTCGTTGAACAGCAGATGCGCTTCGTCGAAAAAAAACACCAGCTTGGGCTTGTCGAGATCGCCCACTTCCGGCAAATGCTCGAACAGTTCCGACAGCATCCACAACAGAAAGGTCGCGTATAGACGCGGTGCATTCAGCAGCTTGTCGGCCGCCAGAATGTTGACGATGCCTTTGCCGCTAGGATCGGTCTGCAGCAAGTCGTCGATGTTCAACATCGGCTCGCCGAAAAAGCGGTCGCCGCCCTGTTCCTCGATGGCGATCAAGCCGCGCTGGATTGCGCCGATACTGGCCGCCGAGGTGTTGCCGTATTCGGTGCGGAAATCGGCGGCATTGTCGCCGACGTGCTGCAGCATGGCGCGCAAGTCCTTGGTGTCGAGCAGCAGCAAGCCATTGTCGTCGGCGATCTTGAACACCAGTTGCAGCACGCCTTCCTGCGTATCGTTCAGGTTCAGCATGCGCGCCAGCAGCAGCGGACCGAGATCGGACACCGTCGCCCGCACCGGATGGCCCTGTTCGCCGAACACATCCCAGAACGTCACCGGGCAAGCTGCCCATTGCGGTTCGGCTTCCTCTAACATGTCCAGTCGCTGCTTCATCTTGCTCGACAGCGCACCCGCCTTGGCCATGCCCGACAAATCGCCCTTGACGTCGGCCATGAACACCGGCACGCCGATACCCGATAAGGCTTGCGCCAGCACTTGCAGCGTCACGGTTTTGCCGGTGCCGGTCGCGCCGGTGATGCAGCCGTGGCGATTGGCGAGGTTGGACAGCAATGCCAGCGTAGCGGCCGGCTTGGCGTGGGTATTTTTGGCGATGGGCAAGGAAACGGACATAGTCGTCAAAAGGAAGAGTGAATCGAGCGGCCATTATAGCCAAACGCCTTCCTGCGCCGGGATGGGAAAGCCGGGATGGAAAAACGCTTGCATATCGACGGCGGCAGGTTCACCATCAGCATGCGGTACGCGGTTGTTTCATCAAGCTCATCAAATCTTCACCATCAACAAAATAAACGAGAGGGGAATGACAATGAAATGGATTTCAGGGATGTCCGTGTTGTGCGCCAGTTTTCTATTGGCCGCCGCCGCACAGGCCGCGCCGGTATGCGCGGTCGGCGAAAGCGCCAATGTGCTGTGGAAAGGCAAGTGGTATCCAGCCACGGTGACCAAGGTCAACGAAGATCAGAGCCGCTGCTACATCCACTACAGCGGTTACGACAATAGCTGGGATGAATGGGTCGGCGGCGACCGCTACAAAAAATCCGGCGGCGCGGCGGCAGGCTTTAAGGTTGGTGACGCCGTCTCGGTCAAGTGGAAAGGAAGCTGGTATGCCGCTAGCGTCATGCAAGTCGGCGACAGCAAATACAAAATTCATTACGACCAATACGACAATTCTTGGGATGAATGGGTAGGGCCAGATCGAATCAAGGCGCGCTAAGGTCGCAGGTAGAGGAGAAGGAGGCGTGCGCCTCCTTTTCTATTTCATGTAGTGGTGGAAAAGCCTGACCCCCATAC
>JAFECY010000182.1 GCA_018241865.1 Pseudomonadota bacterium
GAACACCGCCGCCGAGCGCGGACGGAAGTAGTGCTTGGCGATGATTTCCTGCGCCGGTTCCGAATACAGGAATTGCAGGTAAGCCGTCGCTTGCTTGCGGATGCCTTTCTTGTCCACCACCTTGTCCACTACCGCCACCGGCGATTCGGCCAGGATCGAGATCGGCGGATACACCACCTCGAAGTTGTCGCCGAATTCTTGGCGCACCAGTTGCACTTCATTTTCAAACGTCACCAGCACGTCGCCGATATTGCGCTGGGTGAAAGTGGTAGTGGCGGCACGACCGCCGCCGTCGAGCACCGGCACGTTCTTGAAAATATTGGCGATCAATTCGCGCGCCTGCGCTTCGTTGCCGCCTTTCTTGATGACCGAGCCCCAGGCAGCGAGATAGGTATAGCGGCCGTTGCCGGTGATTTTCGGGTTGGGGATGATGACCTTGACGCCGGGTTTGGCGAGGTCGCTCCAGTCCTTGATGCCTTTCGGGTTGCCCTTGCGGGTCAGGAAAATCATCGTCGAATAAAACGGCGCGGCATTGTTGGGAAAACGTTTCGCCCAATCAGCCGGTACCAGCCCGCGTTCGGCTAGGAAGTCGATGTCGTTGGCCTGGTTCATGGTGACCACCGATGCTTCCAGTCCGTCGGCCACCGCGCGCGCCTGCTTGCTGGAGCCGCCATGCGACTGGTTGATGGTGAGCGTTTCGCCGCTCGTTTTTTTCCAGTCGGCGATGAAGACCGGGTTGATCTCCTTGAACAGTTCGCGCGCGACATCGTAGGAAACGTTGAGCAGGGTGGTGTCGGCGTGCGCCAGCGGCAAGACGAGCGCGAGGGCGAGCGCCGATGCGGTTTGGGTGACGCGACGGATGCGACGGATGCGACGGATGCGGAGCGATGCGAGCAAGCATGGGAACATGGTGTGCCTTTTCGGATGGGAAAAAGAAAAGTCCATTCTGCAAAAACGCCGCGCGCATGGGAAGGATATTTTTTCCATTTGCTTATGCGGCAAACCTGCGTATATGCGTAATCCGCATAAGGTTTTGCAAAAGTATTCGTTCTGTCTCTGGCGCGGCCCACTTACTCTGCAGCTTCCCGCAATCCATACGCTACAGAGGAAACCATGCTGCTCAAAAAATTACGCTCTTTCGGTATCGCCCTTGCTCTTGCTGCGCCGGTCGTGCAGGCAGCCGAAGTCTCGCTGCTGAACGTCTCTTACGATCCGACCCGCGAGCTGTATCAAGAATTCAATGCAGCTTTCGCCCAACACTGGAAAGCCAAAACCGGCGACGACCTCAAGGTCAAGCAATCGCACGGCGGCTCCGGCAAGCAGGCGCGTTCGGTGATCGACGGTTTGGAGGCCGATGTGGTGACGCTGGCGCTGGCTTCCGATATCGATGCGATTGCCGAGAAAGGCTATCTGGCCAAAGACTGGCAAAGGCGTTTGCCGCACAACAGCGCGCCCTATACATCCACCATCGTCTTCCTCGTCCGCAAGGGCAACCCGAAAGGCATCAAGGACTGGAGCGATCTGGTCAAGCCGGGCGTGTCGGTGATTACGCCGAACCCGAAAACTTCCGGCGGCGCGCGCTGGAATTATCTGGCGGCCTGGGGTTATGCATTGAAGCAGCCGGGCGGCAGCGAAGCCAGCGCGAAAGAATTCGTCGGCAAGTTGTTCAAAAACGTGCCGGTGCTGGATTCCGGCGCGCGCGGCGCGACCACCACCTTTGTCGAACGCGGGATCGGCGACGTGCTGCTGGCGTGGGAAAACGAAGCCATCCTGGCGATCAAGGAACTGGGGCCGGACAAGGTGGAAATCGTCGCGCCGAGCCTGAGTATTCTGGCCGAGCCGCCGGTGGCCGTGGTGGATAAGGTGGCCGACAAGCGCGGCAGCCGCAAGGTCGCCGAAGCCTATTTGCAATACCTGTACACCGATGAAGGCCAGGAAATCGCCGCCAAACATTATTACCGTCCGATTACCGACAAGGTGGCGAAGAAATACGCCGCCCAATTTCCGAAAGTGAAATTGTTCACCATCGATGAATTGTTTGGCGGCTGGGGCAAGGCGCAGCCGGCCCACTTCGGCGACGGTGGCAGCTTCGACCAGATTTACCAGCCGGGTAAGAAATGAGGGAGCGCTGCAGCAGCGTAGGGAGCTGACGTACACTAGAACGCATTTTCAACCGTGCGCCACTTCCATGAAAAACAGGCTTGAACTCAAAGTACGCATCTTGCATGGCGATGACATCGCCATCGGTCCCGGCAAGATCGACTTGCTGGAAGCGATCCTTGAATCCGGTTCGATCAGCGCCGCTGCTCGCAGCATGGGTATGTCGTATCGTCGCGCTTGGCTGTTGGTCGATACGATGAACCGCTGTTTTCGCCAGCCATTGGTAGAGTCGGCGGTGGGCGGCAGCAAAGGTGGCGGCGCACAAGTCACGGAGACGGGGCAAGCCGTTCTTAAGGCTTATCGAACCATGCAGCGGAAGTCGGAAACGGTCATTCAAGCCGATTTCAAAAAAATCCAAGCTTTGCTGTCCTCGTCAAAATAGCTGCAGGAATATTTGCTAGCGCGTCTCTATACATTGATCGCTATATTCATTAAGATATAACGATTAAAACTCTCTCATGTGCCATGTCTCGTTCTCTATTCCTATTTGCCGCCTTGCTGTTTTCTACTTTCTCTCATGCGGAGGACGTGCATGTGGCTGTCGCCGCTAATTTCACCGCGCCCATGCAAAAGCTGGCGCAACAATTCGAGCAAGACAGCGGTCACAAAGTTACGCTGTCGTTTGGTTCCACCGGGAAGTTCTACGCGCAAATCAAAAATGGCGCACCGTTTGATGTGTTGCTGGCCGCCGATGACGCGACGCCGGCGAAGCTAGCGAAAGAAGGCCTAGCTATTGCCGACAGCCTGTTTACGTATGCCATCGGCAAGCTGGTGTTGTGGAGTGCGAGTTCCACTTTGATCGATGACAAGGGCGAGGTGTTGAAGCAGGGCGGCTTTACGCATCTGGCCATCGCCAATCCCCGACTTGCCCCTTATGGCGCTGCCGCCATCGAAAGCTTGAAGGCGCTCGGTTTGCTGGAGACGTTGCAGCCGAAGTTCGTGCAGGGTGAAAACATCGCGCAAACTTTTCAGTTTGTCGTGAGTGGTAATGCGGCGCTTGGTTTGGTGGCGATGTCACAAGTGTATGAAGATGGCAAACTCAAATCCGGTTCGGCTTGGGTCGTGCCGGCGCGCTTGCATGCGCCGATTCGACAGGATGCGATTTTGTTGGAAAAAGGAAAGGCCAACTCGGCTGCTACTGCTTTGTTGCGCTTTCTGAAAAGTGAATCGGCTAAGCAGTTGATTCGTGCATACGGCTACGATTTTCAAGAATAGCTATGTCTGGAGAAGACTGGGGCGCGATCCTACTGACGCTGAAATTGGCCAGCGTGGTGACGGTGTTGCTACTGTTGATCGGCACACCTATCGCTTGGTGGCTGGCGCGCACATCGTCCCGGTTGAAAGGCGCAGTCGGCGCAGTGGTGGCGTTGCCCTTGGTTTTGCCGCCGACCGTGATTGGGTTTTATTTGTTGGTGGGTATGGGGCCGCAAGGCCCGGTCGGAAAATTGACGCAAGCGCTTGGCATCGGTTTGCTGCCCTTTAGCTTTGCCGGGTTGGTAATCGCTTCGGTTATTTATTCACTGCCGTTCGCGGTGCAACCCTTGCAAAATGCCTTTGAAGCGATCGGCAAACGCCCGTTGGAAGTGGCCGCGACCTTGCGCGCCAGTCCGCTCGATGCTTTTTTTTCCGTTGCGGTGCCGCTGGCAAAGCCGGGCTTCATCAGCGCCGCCATCCTCGGCTTTGCCCACACCGTCGGCGAGTTCGGCGTGGTGTTGATGATAGGCGGGAACATCCCCGATAAAACGCGGGTCGTGTCGGTGCAAATTTACGATCACGTCGAAGCGTTGGAATACGCACAGGCACATTGGCTGGCTGGTGGCATGCTGCTATTCAGTTTTCTGGTGTTGCTGGCACTGTACACCTTCAATCCTGTGCGCAAATTGCAATGACGAGCGATGCACTGAAAATTCGTTTCGCTATACGCCAGGGCGATTTCACGCTGCAGGCCGATCTGGATTTGCCGGGGCGCGGCGTCACGGCATTGTTCGGTCACTCCGGTGCTGGCAAGACCACGCTCTTGCGTGCGATTGCGGGATTGGATCGGCATCGCAATGCTTTGGTGCGTGTTGGCGACGAAGTGTGGCAGAACGACGAGAAGGGCGTGTTCATGCCGGTGCATCGTCGCGCGCTCGGTTACGTTTTTCAGGAGGCGAGTTTGCTGCCACACCTGACGGTGCGGGGCAATCTCCTGTTCGGTTGGAAGCGCGCCGGTGCGACGCAAGCTCAGCCGGATATGGATCATCTGTTGGACTTGCTCGGCATCGGCCACTTGCTTGAACGTTATCCGAACAAACTCTCCGGCGGCGAGCGCCAGCGTGTCGCGGTTGCGCGCGCGTTGCTGGTCAAACCCAAGTTGCTGCTGATGGATGAGCCGCTGGCCTCGCTCGATCTGGCGCGCAAGCGAGAAGTGCTGCCGTATCTCGAACGTCTTCACGCTGAGTTATCGCTGCCCGTTTTGTACGTCAGTCATTCTGCCGATGAAGTCGCGCGACTGGCCGATCATGTCGTGTTGCTCGACGCCGGCCGCGTACTGGCTAGCGGCTCCGTTGCGGAAATCGCAGCGCGGATCGATTTGCCTGCTGTATTCGGTGACGATGCCGGCGCGGTGATCGCTGGCGTGGTGGAAAGTTATGACGCGCATTACGGCTTAGCGCAATTGCGCGCTGGCAGTGTCGTGATTCGGGTAGCGCATCGTCCGTTACCGGTCGGTACGCATTTGCGACTACGCATACCGGCACGCGATGTCAGCCTGACGTTAACGGCGCAGCAGGATGGCTCGGCGCTGAATCAATTACCAGCGCGGGTCGTTTCTGAAGCAGATGCTGGTGCGGCGCACGTTCTGTTGCGACTCGACGCCGACGGCATGCCGCTGTTGGCGCGAATCACGCGGCAGTCGCGCGACCGACTGCAACTTGTACCGGGCAATCAAGTCTGGGCGCAATGCAAAGCGGTGGTAGTGTTCGCGGCGGATTGAGCGATTCCTCTCATGAAAAATTTTATCGTCGTTCGTCGTTAATCGGGCGAAAAATTTTCTTGCGCATCATGCCGGTTGGTGTGGTTTTCAGGTGACGTGATATCCCATGTCATCAAGTTGTCATCCCGCCTTCGTATATTCCTGTTCATCAATCAATCGTTCTTGAAAATTTCATTGCATCCATTCGGCATGGAAGATTGCTGAATATGCATGATCGAAAATCTTCGTTTGAAAGCAGTACGCAATCGAATATCTTCATCGCATCGCTTGGTTGTCGGCACAGATAGGGTTTGTCGAATCCGCTGCCAAGCATCCGTCAATTTTTTACAACCCCGGGAGAAAACTCCATGAAGAAGTCCTTCATCGCACTCGCAGTTTTGGGTGCCTTCGCAAGCGGCGCGCAAGCGCAAACCAATGTCACCATCGGTGGCGTGATCCAGGGCGATCTCAAGAGCTACAAGGTGGGCGGCATTTCCGGCGTCAACGCAGCCGCTGGTCGTCAAGGCAACAACGAGTTGCGTGTCGATGACGATTACACCTCGCGTTTCTGGCTGACCGGCTCCGAAGACCTCGGCGGCGGCAATGCCGCTATCTTCTACATCGAAAACCGTTTCAGCACTGACCAGCGTCAATCGACCGGCTTGGCCGATGGCGCCGGTCTCGGCGACGGTAATACCTATGTCGGCCTGAAAGGCGCTTGGGGTCAATTCACCGTTGGCAAACACACGATGATGGCCGGCGAGGGCGCGGCAACGGAATACGGCATCACGGGTGTACAAGCGCTGCCGTCCAGCTCGCTGGCGACCAACACCATCTTGAACTATGTCGGTAACCGCACCATCACCAACAGCCGCGTGGTCAACTCGATCCTGTATCAAACCCCGAAGTTCAGCGGTTTTGGCGCAGCTTTCGGTTATTCGCCCAATGCCGGTGCGAATGAAAACACTATCAACAATACCAACAACTACAGCGAAGGCTCTGCCTATTTCCTGAAGGGTAATTACACCAATGGCCCGATCTATGTGAATCTGGCTTATTGGAACAATAAAACACAAGGTCGTCCGGTTACCATCAACGCCAACGGCAGCAACGCTGACCAGACGCAATTCCGTCTGTCCGGTTCGTATGCCTTCCCCTTTGGCTTGAAGGTCGGTCTGCAATACGACCGCGCCACTTTGAAGGACTTGGGTCGCACCGCCGTCCTCGCCGGTGTCGATCGTTCGCGTAATGCTTGGGAAATTCCGATCAGCTACCAGTTTGGTGCCAACACCATTCTGTTCAGCTACACCAAGGCCAATGATTTCTCCGATATGGCCAATACCGGTGCCAAGCTGTGGACCTTGGGCTATGACTATGCCTTGTCCAAGCGCACCAACATCGGCGTATTCTTCAGCAAGCTGGATAACGATTACAACGGCACGGCCGGTGCTGCAGGTAATGCAACGCTTGCCTACAGCCCGTACAAAGCGGGCACTTCGCAGAACGGTTCGGCATTGCTGACCGGCGAATCGGGCACGATCTTCGCCGTCAGCCTGAAGCACATTTTTTGATGCGCTAAGTCTGCAAGCAGCACTCCCTTCTCCGAGGGTAAAACGGGCGCTTCGGCGCCCGTTTTCATTTTGGCCATTTTGCTATATGCAAAATTCTTCTTTAGGCATGTAAAAAAATTCGTTCTCTTTATAACTTTCAAGTGCAACCATTGCGTTTGGTTAGCAGGAAATGTAATAAAGGGATGAACATGCAATCCGCAAGAGCCACACCGAACCAACAATCCGCTTTCCGGGTGATCCCGGGATTCCAGCTATCGCTCGGCTTTACCCTGCTGTACCTGGCGCTGATCGTGCTGATCCCGCTGTCGGCGGTGTTCCTGAAAACCTTCACCATGACATGGGAAGCGTTCTGGCACGCCGTGACTTCTGATCGCGTGCTGGCGTCGTACCGTCTGACCTTCGGCGGTTCGCTGATTGCGGCGGCGCTCAACGTGGTGTTCGGCGGTATCGTCGCCTGGGTGCTGGTGCGTTACCGCTTCCCGGGCAAGAAATTCATCGATGCGCTGGTCGATTTGCCATTCGCCTTGCCGACTGCCGTGGCCGGCATCGCTCTGACCGCGCTGTATTCCAGCAATGGCTGGATCGGCCGCTTTCTCGAACCGCTCGGTATCAAGGTCGCCTTCACGCCGCTGGGCGTGATCGTCGCTCTCACTTTCATCGGCTTGCCCTTCGTGGTGCGCACCGTGCAACCGGTGCTGGAAGAAGCCGAGCGCGAACTGGAAGAAGCGGCGGCCAGTCTCGGCGCCAATCGCTGGCAGATTTTCCTGAAAGTGATTTTCCCCACCATCCTGCCGGCCTTGCTGACCGGCTTTGCGCTGGCGTTTGCCCGCGCCACCGGCGAATACGGCTCGGTGATTTTCATCGCCGGCAACATGCCGATGGTGTCCGAGATCACGCCGCTGTTCATCATTACCAAGCTCGAGCAATACGACTACACCGGCGCCACCGCGATTGCGGTGGTCATGCTGGTGGTGTCCTTCGCCTTGCTCCTGACGATCAACCTGTTGC
This sequence comes from Pseudomonadota bacterium, assembly GCA_018241865.1. Classification (GTDB taxonomy): domain Bacteria; phylum Pseudomonadota; class Gammaproteobacteria; order Burkholderiales; family Burkholderiaceae_D; genus Paucimonas. The sequence goes on from JAFECY010000182.1 coordinate 7,693, forward strand.
AAGCCTGGACCCGCAAGCGCGGCCAGGCGCAGAAAGCCTGAGATGTCCGCTGTCGCCACGCTTCCCGTCGCAAAGCCGGCATCGGCCGCCACCCAGGAACCTTTGTGGGTACGCGTGCTGCTGATCGGCATCGCGCTCGCTTTCCTGACGCTGTTCCTGTTCGTGCCGCTGGTCGCGGTCTTCGCCGAAGCGTTCAAGAAAGGCTGGCAAGCCTATATCGCCGCCATTGTCGAACCGGATGCCTGGGCTGCGATCAAGCTGACTCTGTTGACCGCCGTGATCGCCGTGCCGCTCAATCTCGTGTTCGGCGTGGCAGCCGCCTGGAGCATTGCCAAGTTCGAGTTCCGCGGCAAGCACCTGCTGCTGACCTTGATCGATCTGCCGTTCTCGGTATCGCCGGTGATTTCCGGTTTGATCTATGTGCTGATGTTCGGCGCGCAAGGCTGGCTCGGTCCCTGGCTGCAGGCGCACGATCTCAAGATCATCTTCGCCGTGCCGGGCATCGTGCTGGCGACCATCTTTGTCACCTTCCCCTTCGTTGCGCGCGAGCTGATCCCGCTGATGCAGGAGCAGGGCACTGAGGAAGAAGAAGCGGCGCTGGTGCTGGGCGCATCCGGCTGGCGCACTTTCTGGCACGTGACCCTGCCCAATATCAAGTGGGGCTTGCTGTACGGCGTGATCCTGTGTAACGCCCGCGCCATGGGCGAGTTCGGCGCGGTGTCGGTGGTGTCCGGCCATATCCGCGGCGAGACCAACACCATCCCGCTGCAGGTCGAGATCCTCTACAACGAATACAACTTTGCGGCGGCCTTTGCCATCGCCTCGCTGCTGGCCTTGCTGGCGCTGGTGACGCTGGCGGTGAAATCTTTCATCGAATGGCGGCTGCAGGATGAAACGAACCATACTTCTCACGAAAGCTGATTATGGCGATTGAAGTCAAGAACATACACAAACGCTTCGGCCAGTTCGTCGCGCTCAACGATGTCTCGCTGAATTTTCCAGCAGGCGAACTGACCGCATTGCTCGGCCCCTCCGGCTGCGGCAAGACCACGCTGTTGCGCATCATCGCCGGCCTCGAACATCCCGATGCCGGGCAAGTGATCTTGGATGGTGTGGACGCGTCGGCGCGCCATGTGCGCGAGCGCCAAGTCGGTTTCGTGTTCCAGCATTACGCGCTGTTCAAGCACATGACCGTGTTCGACAACATCGCCTTCGGCTTGCGCGTCAAGCCGCGCGCCGAGCGTCCTTCCGAAACCGTGATCCGGGAAAAGGTAATGCGCCTGCTGGAACTGGTGCAGCTCGACTGGCTGGCCGACCGCTATCCGCCGCAACTGTCCGGCGGCCAGCGCCAGCGCATTGCCCTGGCGCGCGCGCTGGCGGTCGAACCGCGCGTGCTGCTGCTGGACGAACCCTTCGGCGCGCTCGACGCCAAGGTGCGCAAGGAATTGCGGCGCTGGCTGCGTCGCCTGCACGACGAGTTGCACGTCACCAGTATCTTCGTCACCCACGACCAGGAAGAAGCGCTGGAAGTGGCGGACCAAGTGGTATTGATGAACAAGGGCAGCGTCGAGCAGATCGGCGCGCCGGGCGAAGTCTACAACCATCCTGCTTCGCCTTTCGTCTATGGATTTCTCGGCAACGTCAACCTGTTCCACGGCCGCCTGCATGAAGGCGTGCTCGATGCAGGCGGCGTGACTTTCGAAGCGCCCGACCATGCCGCCGCGCAGGATGCCAAAGGCGTCGGCTTCGTGCGCCCGCACGAACTGGAAATCGAACGCTATGCACCGGGAGCATCTGGTATCGTCGCCCGCCTGCGGCGCGCGCATGCGATCGGCCCGCTGGCGCAACTGGAACTGGAGCGCGACGATGGCGGTGGCATGATCGAGGCCGTGATTTCCAGCGAGCGTTACGACCGCCTGCATTTGCAGGAAGGCGAAACCCTAGTGGTGCAACCTAGGCGGCTGCGCGTCTTCCTCGACGAAGCGGCGCAATAGAAAAGGACTGTGTGATGAATTTCCAGCAATTGCGTTCGATCCGCGAAGCTGCCCGGCGCGGCTATAACCTGACCGAAGTGGCGAATGTCTTGTTCACGTCGCAGCCCGGCGTCAGCCGCCAGATCCGCGAACTGGAAGAGGAGCTGGGTGTCGAGATTTTCGAGCGCAACGGCAAGCGCCTGACCGGCCTAACCGATCCCGGCAAGGACATCCTCAAGATCGTCGAGCGCCTGTTGCTGGAAGCGGAAAACCTGCAGCACGCCAGCCAGGATTATTCCGGCCAGACCAGCGGCACGCTGGCGGTGGCAGCGACGCATACCCAGGCGCGCTATGCCTTGCCGAAAGTGGTGCAGGCATTCCGCGCCGCTTTCCCGCAAGTGCGTATCGCCCTGCAGCAAAGCTCGCCCGAACATATCGCCGACTGGGTCATCTCCGGCAAGGCCGACATCGGCATCGCCACCGAAGGCCTGAGCCGTTTCGAGGAACTGGTTTCCTTCCCGTGCTACCAGTGGAACCACGTGGTGGTGGTGCCGGAAGGGCATCCCCTGTTGTCCGAGAAAACGCTGAGTCTGGAAGCGCTGGCCGCACATCCTCTGATTACCTACGATCTCGGCTTCACCGGCCGCAGCCATATCGACGATGCTTTCGGCAAGGCTGGCATCGCCACCGATATCGTGCTGACCGCGATGGATTCGGACGTGATCCAGCAATATGTTTCGCTGGGCCTGGGTGTAGGGATTGTCGCGTCGATGGCGGTCGAACAAAGCCGCGCCAATGGTTTACGTTGCATCGAGGTGGATCGGTAATCCCCCCATTTTTAACCGGGGCTGAAAGTAGAAGCTAAGCGGCCAAGGCCAATTTCTGTTTCGGCGTGATGCCTCCGATGGCTGTGTTGGGCCGTTCGTGATTATAGGTCCAGAGCCA
>JAFECY010000183.1 GCA_018241865.1 Pseudomonadota bacterium
CAGATACATCAGGATGCACCAACATGCTATAGCGCGTACCAGTCACCAGCGACATAAAAAACTGCTGCGCCGGCACCGAATTGAAGGCCAAACTAAAGCGCTCTTCCTGCGGCTGGCGCGGTTTCGGCATAGTGAGCGTGATCGGCGGCAGCAAGGCGGCCGACACTGCCTCGGGCTGAGCCGGGTTCGTCTTGACTGGTGTAGCGGCCTTGGTCATCTCGGCGTTAATCAGATCATAGGTTTCGCGCTTCGACACGGGTGCACTACAGCCGGCCAAGGCTGCAATGACGAAACAGATGCATATTTTTTTCATGGTCTCTCGCTTGCTCATTACCGCTGTACTGGCGCTTTATGCGCCGGCATGTAGCCGATTCGTTTTCCTATCGGCGGATACAGTTTCAATATTTTGATTTCCTTGCCATCATCGAGCTGCACCTCGGTTTCACTGATCCGCACGACGCGCGCCTCAGCCACTTTATCGCCAACACGCACCGTCTGACCACTGATGACCGCCACTCTGCGACCGGGCGAGATCAGCACCGATTGCAAGACTGGACCGCTGCCAATACTGCCGCCGACGGCGACAGCACTGGCAGACGAAGGCCTAGTCGGATCAGGCACGTAGTCATCGGCCGCAAACGCCATGCCCGAAAAAAACAGCAAGCCGATCACCACGCATTTGACGATGTCACTCACAAGTTCAACCATTTTTCATCTAGGCTCAGAGTAAACAAGGTCAGGGTCAACGTCGCCTTCGGATAGGCATCCACGTTCAGATTAGCTTTGCTCCAAAATACTTGGCGCGGCAGATTTTCCAACGCGGTCAGGTAGGCGATCATATCGAGATAAGCGCCCTCCACCGTGATCTCGACACTATGCCGGAAAATGGCATTTTCAATCGTGGCCGGCTTGATAGCCGCCGGCGTCACGCCGGTCACAGCAGACGCAGCAGAAGACGCAGCAGCGGATGATGTTGTCCCCGCCTCGCCTTCGCCCAGCGTGCCAACCGGCAGCGTCTTTAGCGCCACGAGTCGCAATTTGCCGTTACGCTTCAGGATGTCTTCCAGCAGCGCATTCATCTTGTCGGGCGGCACCAAACCCTTGCGCATGGCATCCAAGTCGCCTTGGGTCTTGCGGTAATCTTGCTGCAATTTTTGCAGATGCGCCTTGTTGTTCGCGTCTGGATCGAGCGTCTGGGTGCGCAACTTGAGCTGAATCAGGGACTGCATTTCAGCCACTTTGGCGCGATCCTGCGCGATCTGCTGTGCCAGCGCCTTTTGTTGTTTGAACTGCGGATCGATCAACAGGAAATTGATCCCCATCGCCAGCCCCAGCGCCGCCATGACGAACATGATCGCCCGTTCGCGCAGCGTCAGCGCATCGATCTTTTTCATCCATTGCAAGAGACGTTGTTTCATTTCGCCCCCGCTCCCGGCACACCCTGCGAACGCAGGTTGAATGCAATGTAATTTGCCGGAACCAGCGTCGCGGCGGCAACGCCGGTCGCGCCTTCGGCGGTCACTTGCGGCACCGCCATCTCCAGCGTGGAAAAAGATTTGCCCTGCAGCACCGCCTCGTTTTTCAGACGCGCGATATACGCCGGCACCAATTCCGGGTTCAGCGCCCGCCCCTGCAGACCGATTTCCGTACCCGCGCCTTGGATGTGAAAGCCGGTGAGCCATACACCGTCAATGATCTGGCGCGCAAAAGCACGCATGTAAGCGGCATAACCCTTGGTATTGCCGAGATCGCCGGATTGCAGCAGGCCGGCAATTTTCTCCAGCGACTGCAGTTCCGCATCGGCTTTGGCAATCTCCGCTTCCAACGCCGCATTCTTTTGCTTCGGTGGAAATTCGGCATTGAGTTTAGTGAGCTGCGCCTCGGCATTACGCAACTGATCGCCCACGGCCAACGCCTCATGTTTGAGCGACACCTGACGATAGGCGGCATAACCCGCCAGCAGCAACGCGCCGATCAGCACCAATCCGAGCGCCTGCGCCATGGTCTGTGCCGAGAGATATTTCTTCTGCTGCCGGAAAACCGGATTGAACAGGTTGATCTGCTGACTCACAGCACTTTCTCCTCATGCCGCAGGGCTGCACCCAACGTCAGAAAGAAACGCTGCTGCGAAACGATATCGCGCAGACTCGGCGTGCGGGATATGTCGAAGATACTGCCTACATCCAGCAGTTCGACCTGCAGATGCAAGTTGTCGGCCAGATAGCGCTGTAAGCCGGTTCCGCCCTCGCCTATCGGCCCCAACACCAGCTTGGCTAGCGTGATGAAATGAAACTGGCGATCGAAATGGTCGAGTGAACGTTGTAACTCGAGGGTGATGCGGTCGCAAGCTTCGTTGCGGCTTGCCTCGTCGCCGCGCACCAGTTGCGCCAACGGCATGTCGATACGGCGCGACACATACAACTCGCCGCCGTGCGTCAGTGTGAGCAACGCGCCGTCGTCGTCAAAGGAAAGCAGCGCAAGGCCACGCCCTTCCGGTTCCAGCAAGGCGGCGATATTACGCTGCGCCATTTCCGGCACGTCAATCACGCTCAAAGGGATTTTTGCCTTGGCGAAGGCTTCCTGTTTTTGCTGAACGACCTGATTGCGTGCAGCGATGGCGAACATCGAGCGATTGCGCGTCGGCGCGTTTTTGTCGGCAGGAATATCGATCACGTCGATGGTGGCATCGTCGATGTGGTAATCGAGCATGTCCTTCAAGCGCCAGCGGATGGCCGTCTTCAATTCTTCCGGCGGCACATTAGGCGCATCGACGGTCATGATCTGATATTCGCCGTCGGCCAGCATGGTGGTGCAATGACAGCGCTCAGCGCGGGCTTCGCGGCACAAACGTTCCAGTTGCGCGGCACTGGCGGCCGGCTCAGCGGGATAAAAAGCCAACCACTCGACTACCGGCTGCGTCGCCGGCGGCCGCGACACCTGCACGGCAGAGACGCCATCCCCCTGAAAAGCAGTCGCCAGCCAGCCGGCAGAAAGATGCGCTTTCGAGAAAATGGCCATCCTGATAATTTGGTGAGAAATTGCTTGAAGTTAAGTGAATAAGTTATTGCTGTCAATCGACAAATCAGAAAACCAACAGGCGCAAAGGTAAAAAAATGTCAAGGGCTTCCGTCCCGCCCCACGCCCTCAATGCAGTTCGCGCAAATAAATCACCGGCCCGCTCTTGTAAATGCCAAACGTGATGCGAGCGGTGGGGTTTTGCGTATACCCTGCGCCGCTCCAATTCCCTTGCAGGTAAGCCTCATTTTCGGCAGTCAGATTAGCGGTCAAATCGATCCGGCAGGCTGCGCCCGGCGCACTCAAGGTTAGACTGTTTTTGCCGGCGGCAAAGGTGGCAATCGGGCTTAAGGTCGAAGTGCAAGCGGCCGGGCTTTTCGCCAGCACAAAATTCGCCGCCGTCAATTTGGTGCAACTGTCGTCCGTGTTGGTGACGAAGAGTTTACCGTTCCAGTACTGGGTCACGGCCGGCACCGGCAGCGCCAGCAATTCGGAGCCATGCGCATTGCTTAATATGAGCCGGCCGAAACGGATGCGCGTATTGGCTACCGTCACGCCAGTGCAAGCTGGCGCAGTGCAACTGGCGGCTGTTGGGTTCATGTTCAATCCCAACAGCGGCGCACCATCGGGGTCGCTCACCGCCACACCGATTTGCAAATTGTCGTAGGGGCCGTCTGGGGCGGCAGCGCGTTGGAGTTGCGCATTAGCGGCATTGACGACATAGGCGCCGCTGCTCCAAGCCGGCGTGATGCCGAGCGTCATGCGGCTGCTAAGATCCGTACCGCTATTCCCAGCCTGCAAGCTGACCGTACCGCCGGCCCAAGCGCCGGTGTAGTTCTTCGTCACACTCGGCGTCGTCAGGCCGTTAAATGCGTTGACGGTAAAACCAATCAGCATCGATTCGCCCTCATAACTAAAAGCCAGTTTATAAACCGTCGCCCCGGTCACATCGGTGGCGGCCGCGCTTGCTAGCGTAATGGTCGTACCGGTGATGGCGGTCGCCGCCGCCTGCAAGTCCGCCCCGCTGCTGCCCGCGCCGCGCACGATGAGCGTGTCACCGACCGCATAGCCAGCAGCCGACACCACGCTCAGACTATTGCTGGTCGCCGCGATCGTGCCGGTAGTCTGGATGTCGCAGCCGCTGATGTCGTTGCGGTTGATGAAGCTCGGTGCAGACAGCACGAAACTATCTGGGTAAAAACGGCCGAAGTAAGCCGTGTTGGCAGTGATGCCGAACGAGCAACC
>JAFECY010000184.1 GCA_018241865.1 Pseudomonadota bacterium
AATGATTTTGATCGAGCAGCCAAATTAAATGCGCGCGATAGCGCAAACCAATATGCCAAAGGATTGACGCTCGAAAAAATGGGATGCCTTACTGCAGCAAAGCGGGCTTATCAAACCAGCGCCCAGTTGGGCTCGCTCCTAGCAAATATCCAATTGCAAAAACTTGCGGATCCCAGCACGATTCAGAAAAAAAAGAGAAGCGAGACCGTTCTAGAAAATTGCGCTGAATAGGCGTTATTCTCCCTTGAAGGTGAAAATGCTGATCGCAAGATACCGGCACGCCAAACAACTGTTCGTAGCGAACCATGACTGAAAATTTTGCAGCCCGTACTCCCCTATCGCATGACGAACGAAAAAACTGCCGCAAAGTTTGGCTACGAAAAAGAAAAATGGAAGAGCGTTGAACGCTCAAGTTGAACGCCCCTTAACCAGCCAGACGCCTCTTGCACAGACATCCTAGCATCCGACATGTTTGCAGAATAGCGCCATTCTCACGACGCTTTCCTAAGCGCATAGGGAGGCAAAATATATCTGCATGCTGAATGCCAAACAATGCAGCCAAAAAAAAGCAGGCTCTTACGAGCCTGCTTCATCATTTTTCTAATTACCGTCGATTATTACGGGCAACCAAAAACCTTGAGCATGTTCTTGTTGCCGGCCAAAGTGCAAGTAACAGTCCAAGTCAAAGAGGTGGCGCCAACCGGCATATTAGGTGTGTAGGTTACCGTGGTGGTGTTATATGGGGCACCAACACCTTTAATCGTCGCCACGATCGCACCGCCTGCAGCAGGCATAGTCACGTCGGCAACTTCAGTCGGAGTAGGACCGGTCGAAGCCAAGCCCAGCGAATCCCAAGGGCTGGCGGTCAAAGTGCTCACGCCTGCATTTTCTTGACCAAACAAGGCCACAGCGGTTTTCACAGATTCAACGGCCACATTGACTTTGACCAGCTTGGAACGGGTGACGTAGTCTTGATACTGCGGAATAGCAACCGCAGCCAGAATACCGATAATCGCCACAACGATCATCAATTCGATCAGGGTGAAGCCGCGTTGGGCTTTTTGCATCATTTTCATAAGAATCTCCCGGGGGAAAAGTTGAATAGAAACTGCACTCACAGCGGGGGGAGTTGTGCAATGATCGTGCCAAGGGGAAATTCTGCCGACTCGGCGTAAAACGCCCGATTTTCTCGACATGGGCGATTTTGGCGCGTTGCACAATAACAAATATTGTCAGCCTTGAAGACAATTTCCTCCGTTACTGACAATTATTGACTGACCGGCTGACTATAAAACTGTAGCCGCGTACCCGACATATCGATCGTATCCAGATGCTGCAGACGGTGCATGCCCGCGCCGGCCGGCCGGTCGTTGACCAAGGGATGCGTTGCGCCTTCGACATGCATGAGCGATACGCCATCGGGCAGACGCAGGATGGCGGCGACTTGCTTGCCCAAACGCCCTACCGTGGTCAAGGGCTTGACCAGATCGAAAGATAAACCGGCATGCGCGCCGTTCAGGATGCGCAGCCGCGGTGTGTCCAGCCGCAGCGTGTCATTTTCCGGCGGGGCGGCATCGGCGCATGGCAGGCCGCCTGCCATGTCGAAGACGATCCGGCATTCGGCTAGTTCGATCACGTCGCCGCTTTGCAGAAAATGCCGCATGACTGGCTGGCCGTTGACCAAGGTGCCATTGGTGCTGCCGAGGTCTTCCAGATAGGCGTCGCCACCGTCGCCACTGTCGATGACGATGATGGCGTGTTCGGCGCTGACGCCGGGGTGGTCGATCACCAAATCGTTGTGGGCAGCGCGACCGATGGCGAGGCGCGTCGTCAGCGCCGTTAGCGGCATCTGCCGGCTGGCTCCTGCCATCGTGATGATGAGCTTGGCCATAACGCTGCGCTTATTTGCGGAACAGGTTGAGAATGCGGTCGAGCGGCGTCGTCTTGGGCACGTCGATCGCGGCCACTTTGGCGAGGATGGCGGAGATGTTGTCTTTGCCGCCGTGCTGGTTGGCGCCGGCGATGAGGGCGGTGCAGGCGGTATCGAGATCGCCGCCTTGCGCGGTCAAGATGAGCGTCATCTCGGCGACCGAGAGCATGTCGGACAGGCCGTCGGAGCAGAGCAGGTAAATGTCGCCCGGTTTGCTTGGGTGTTCGTGGACTTCGATCTCGATCTCGCGATCGACGCCGACGGCGCGGGTAATGAGATTTTTATTGGGCGAATTCTGCGCAGCCTCGGGCGAGATCAGTCCTGCATCAATTTGCTCTTGCAATAAGGAGTGGTCGCGCGTGATCTGTTCCAGCGCGCCTTCCCGGAAGCGGTAGGCGCGCGAATCGCCGACGTGGGCGAAGATGATTTTGTCACCGTGGAATACGCCGACTACCACCGTGGTGCCCATGCCGGCGAACTGCGGCTCGATCATGGCTGCTTCTAAGATAGAGGCGTTGGCGCGCGCCACCGCCTCTTGCACGACTTGCTGCAATTGCTTGCCGAGCTTGTGGCCGCCTTCCTTGAATTGCAGCGGCAATTGCTCTTCAAAGGTTTCTTGGATAACGGTGGTGGCGATGCTGCTGGCGACTTCGCCGGCGCTGTAGCCGCCCATGCCGTCAGCCAGAATGACGAAGCCAAGCCGGGGGCTGACCGCAATGAAATCTTCATTGTGCGGCCGCACCAGACCTGTATCTGTCTTCGAGGCGAATTCGAGCTGGACGTGATGACCCATGCGATCAGTCGGTCCCGGGTGTGGCAGTGAAGTGGTGGATCACAAAGCGTCCTTCATGATTGCGTGCCGGAAATGATACCAAAATTCATGCTGCTCGCCGCCTCTTATATAGGCTTATGCACCAAAATAATCACGTCAATGACTCTTGCGCGACATGATGCGACCGATACCCAGCACCAACACAGCACCAAACAAACCGGGCAAGTTGAGCTGTAACGCCAACAGCGGGATGTGCATGTCGTGCCGCGGCCAATGCGCCGTCAGCCACGGATGCACGGCGGCATCGGTGAAGATCATGGCGCCGCCGAGGTAGCCGAGCAAGGCTGCGCCGAGGGCGATAATCAAAGGGAACTGGCTCATCAACTTCAACACCAGCGTGCTGCCCCAGACGATGATGGGAATGCTGACGAGGATGCCGAATACCACCAGCGCGAATTGATTGCCACCGGCATGTTCGGCAGCGCTGGCGACGGCGACGACATTGTCGATGCTCATCACCATATCGGCTAGCACGATGGTGCGGATAGCGGCGAACAGCCTGTCATTGGCGGGAATGTCGTCATGCCCTTGATCGTCATCGGCAAACAATTTGACACCGATCCAGAGCAGCAGCACGCCGCCGACCAGCTTGATCCACGGCATCTGCAGCACGCTCATGGCGAAGCTGATGAGGGCGATACGAATGACGATCGCGCCCGCCGTTCCCCACAAGACGCCTTTGAGCCGCAAATGCTCCGGCAGGTTGCGACAGGCCAAGGCGATGACGATGGCGTTGTCACCGCCCAGCAGCAAATCGATCAGAATGATCTGACCGACGGCGAACCAGTTCAATTGCAGCAGAAAATCCATGCCTGTTTTGTCGGTGTTTTGTCGCTGTTTTTTTCTGAGAACCCAAATGCAAAGGGGAGCCGAAGCTCCCCTCTCAAACAACCTGAACCGATTACAGCATGGCTTTCAGCAAGCGCGCCATCTCGGACGGGTTTTTGGTGGTTTTGATGCCGCACTCTTCCATGATGTCCAGCTTGGCTTGCGCGGTATCGGCACCACCGGAAATCAAGGCACCGGCATGACCCATGCGCTTGCCCGGCGGCGCGGTGACGCCGGCGATGAAGCCGACCACCGGCTTTTTCATGTTGTCCTTGATCCAGCGCGCGGCATTGGCTTCGTCCGGGCCGCCGATTTCGCCGATCATGATGACGGCATCGGTATCGGGATCGTCGTTGAACATTTTCATGATGTCGATGTGCTTCAAGCCATTGATCGGGTCGCCGCCGATGCCGACTGCCGACGACTGACCGAGACCCAGCGCGGTCAGTTGGCCGACCGCTTCATAAGTCAGGGTGCCGGAACGCGACACCACGCCGATGCGGCCTTTCTTGTGGATGTGGCCGGGCATGATGCCGATTTTGATTTCTTCCGGCGTAATCAGGCCGGGGCAATTCGGGCCCAACAGCAAAGTTTTGCTGCCGGCTTTTTTCATCTTGTCTTTGACCACCAGCATGTCGCGCACGGGGATGCCTTCGGTGATGCAGATGGCCAGATCCAGCTCGGCTTCGACGGCTTCCCAGATGGCGTCAGCGGCGCCGGCCGGCGGCACGTAGATGACGGACACGGTGGCGCCGGTCTGGGCCTTGGCTTCCTTGACGCTGCCGTAAATGGGGATGCCTTCGAAATTCTCGCCCGCCTTTTTCGGATTGACGCCGGCGACGAAGCAATTCTTGCCGTTGGCGTAATCGCGCGAGCCGCGGGTATGAAACTGACCGGTCTTGCCGGTGATACCCTGGGTGATGACTTTGGTGTCTTTGTTGATCAGGATAGACATGCTCTGTTCCTCGATTATTTGCCGTTGGCTGCAGCAACAACCTTCTGCGCAGCTTCTTCCATGGTGTCAGCCGAGATGATCGGCAGGCCGGAGTCAGCCAACATCTTGCGGCCGATATCTTCATTGGTGCCCTTCATGCGCACCACCAGCGGCACGCCGAGCTGCACCGCCTTGGATGCGGTGATGACGCCTTCGGCAATCACGTCGCAACGCATGATGCCGCCGAAGATGTTGACCAGAATAGCTTTCAGGCCGGGGTTCTTCAGCATGATCTTGAAGGCTTCGGTGACTTTCTCTGCCGTGGCGCCGCCACCGACGTCGAGGAAGTTGGCCGGCTCGCCGCCGAACAGCTTGATGGTATCCATCGTTGCCATCGCCAAACCGGCGCCATTGACCAAGCAACCGATGTTGCCGTCGAGGGAGATGTAGGCGAGATCGAATTTGGATGCTTCGACTTCGGCCGGATCTTCTTCATCCAAATCGCGGTAGGCGACGATTTCCGGGTGACGATACAGCGCGTTGGAATCGAAATTGAATTTGGCATCGAGCGCGATGACCTTGCCGGAACCAGTCAGAATCAGCGGATTGATTTCGGCCAGCGAAGCATCGGTTTCCCAGTACGCTTTGTACAGTCCTTGCAGATTGGCGCGTGCATCAGGAATGGAAGCAGCCGGCACGCCGATTTTGGCGGCGATGTCGTCGGCTTGCGCATCGGTCAGCCCGGCGGCTGGATCGATGGCGACGCTGTGGATCAGTTCGGGATGCGAGTGGGCGACTTCCTCGATATCCATGCCGCCTTCGCTCGATGCCATCAGCACCACGCGCTGACTGACGCGATCGGTCACCATCGAGACATACAATTCTTTTTTGATGTCGGCGCCTTCTTCGATCAGCAGACGACGCACTTTCTGGCCTTCCGGGCCGGTTTGATGCGTCACCAATTGCATGCCCATGATGGCGTTGGCGTATTCGCGCACTTGATCCAGCGATTTCGCAACCTTGACGCCGCCGCCTTTGCCGCGACCGCCAGCATGGATTTGCGCCTTGACGACCCAGACCGGGCCACCCAAGGTTTCCGCGGCTTTAACAGCCTCATCGACGGACATGCACGGAATACCGCGCGGAACGGTCACGCCGAACTTGCGGAGGATTTCTTTGCCCTGATACTCATGGATCTTCATGCGAACTTCCCTTCAGACGCTATGGACATGGTGAATGGTGATGGTGACGGCTTACATAAAACAGGCAGAAAACGCGAGAGTACGAACGCTTCACCACATAGTTGCCGACGTGGTCAACACAACGCCGCATGCGCGAACCTAGCTGCGCGAATCTAACTACGTTTCGCAGCGGCGATCCGACATTGCGGCGCTGTAAAATCGGCAAAAGTTTAGCACAGCTCCCTATGGAATCTGCATTTTGAAAATGATCCAGTAGTTTTACCGGAAATTGTTGCGGTGCGACAGAAATCCATTGGCCGCGCGCGCTATCCGCTGCCGCGGACTGCTATGCACTGTCGCCCTTTCAATCATCAGATGGCGCATCATCCCCGCGTTCGGCTCGGCGCATGACGGCTTGAATCGCTTGGGATGAAAAACCGCGTTGCTGCAAAAAGCGCATGTGCTTGGCGCGCTCGGCGGCATCTTTGGGTGGATGAGAGAATTTTTTGCTGTGCACGTCCGTGGCGCGCGTCACCTCATCTTCCGCCAGTTTACTTTTGACCAAGCGCAAGGTTTCTGCTGCCACGCCATGCGTCTGCAGTTCGGACAGGATGCGTTGATTGCCGAAACGCGTGGCGCGACGCCGCACCAGCGATTCAGTGAATCGTTCTTGCGACAACAATCCGGCAACTTCCAGCGCATCGAGCAAGGCGTCGATATCATCGGTTTCTTGGGCGTACCGCGCCAGCTTGCGCGCCAGTTCCAAGCGGCTGTGTTCGCGCATGGACAGATAGCGCAAGGCGCGTCCTTTCAGACTGAGCGGTGGTCGCCGCATAGATTCACCCCGTCGAAAACATGCGCAAACAAAAAAGCCATGATCGACCGATCATGGCTTCCCGCGCAATACCACGATGCGGTTTCATCGATGCAGCCTCATTCCACTTCTTTGCTTTCCTTGCTGGCAGTTTTTTTCGCCGGCGGCTCAGCACCCTTAGCAACGCCCAGTTCCGGCACGCCGAGCGAGGCGCGCACTTTGTTTTCGATTTCGCGCGCCAGTTCTGGACGCTCTTGCAGATAGATGCGGGAATTATCCTTGCCTTGGCCGATCTTCTCGCCATTGTAGCTGTACCAAGCGCCGGATTTCTCGACGATTTTGGCTTCCGCGCCCAGATCGAGAATCTCGCCTTCGCGCGAGGTGCCGGCACCGTAGAGAATGTCGAAGTGCGCTTCCTTGAAAGGCGGCGCGACTTTGTTTTTGACGACCTTGACACGGGTTTCATTGCCGATCACTTCGTCGCCCGATTTGATCGAACCGGTACGGCGAATATCCAGACGCACGGACGCATAGAACTTCAGCGCATTGCCGCCAGTGGTGGTTTCCGGGTTGCCGAACATGACGCCGATTTTCATGCGGATCTGGTTGATGAAGATCACCAAGGTGTTGGTGCGGTTGATCGAACCGGTCAATTTGCGCAGCGCCTGCGACATCAAACGCGCCTGCAAACCCGGCAGAGAATCGCCCATTTCGCCCTCGATTTCTGCTTTCGGCGTCAACGCCGCCACCGAGTCAATCACGATCAAATCGACGCCGCCGGAACGCACCAGCGCATCGGTGATTTCCAGCGCTTGTTCGCCGGTATCCGGCTGCGACACCAGCAGGTCGCCCAGATTGACGCCCAGCTTTTGCGCGTAAACGACATCGAGCGCGTGCTCGGCATCGATGAAGGCGCAGGTGCCACCCAATTTTTGCATTTCAGCAATGGTCTGCAGAGTCAGCGTGGTCTTGCCGGACGATTCCGGGCCGTAGATTTCGACCACACGGCCACGCGGCAAGCCGCCGACGCCGAGCGCAATATCCAGTCCGAGCGAGCCGGTCGAAACGACTTGCACTTCCTCGGCCACCGCGCCGTCTTCCATGCGCATGACCGAACCTTTGCCGAATTGCTTCTCGATTTGGGCGAGGGCAGCGGCGAGGGCTTTGCTTTTGTCCAGATTGGGTACGTATTTTTTGTCGTCCATGTTCACTCTCTCGGCATTCAAACGGTTGATGGATTGTCAAAAAGCAACTTACTGATAAGGAGGGGCAGTAGCTGGTTTTGACGACACGGGATGTACTGTATAAAAAACCAGTGCTTTGTGCAAGCTGAATTTTGCGTAACCGTAAAAAAATTTTCAGGAAATAGTATACGCACGGCGACCGATAGCAATCGGGCATAAAAAAACCGCGCATGTGGTGCGCGGTTTTGCACTGCGGCGAGAACTGCTCAAACGACGATGGTCTGCGCTTCGCCCTGTTTCCGTTCACGAATCTCGCCGATCCGCATCACGGTTTCACCGGCCGCCCGCAACTGCGCTTCGGCGGCGGCGGCATGTTCTTTCGCCACGATCACCGTCATGCCGATGCCGCAGTTGAAGACGCGGTGCATCTCGGCATCGGCGACGCCGCCATGCTGCTGCAGCCACTGGAACAGCGGCGGCATGGTCCAAGCGTCGCGCTGCAGGACGGCGGTGAGATGGTCTTGCAAGACGCGCGGCACGTTTTCGACCAAGCCGCCGCCGGTGATGTGCACCATGCCTTTGACTTCGATGCTTGCCATCAGCGCCAGCAGCGGCTTGACATAAATACGGGTCGGCTCCAACAGCACGTCGGCCAGACGACGGCCGTGGAAATCGGCATTCAAGTCGGGATTGGCGACCGAGAGAATTTTGCGCACCAGCGAATAGCCGTTGGAGTGCGCGCCAGACGAAGCCAGTCCCAGCACCACGTCACCGGGAACGATTTTGCTGCCATCGACGATTTGCGATTTTTCGACCGCACCGACGGCAAAGCCGGCCAAATCGTATTCGCCGGCCGGATACATGGACGGCATCTCGGCAGTTTCACCGCCGATCAGCGCGCAACCGGCCAGCTCGCAGCCTTTAGCGATGCCTTTGATGACATCGGTCGCGGTCGCCACATCCAGCTTGCCGCAGGCGAAGTAATCGAGGAAAAACAAGGGTTCGGCACCTTGCACCAGAATGTCGTTGACGCTCATCGCCACCAAGTCGATGCCGACGGTGTCGTGCTTGTTCAGGTGAAAAGCCAGTTTCAGCTTGGTGCCGACACCGTCGGTACCGGACACCAGCACCGGCTCCTTGAATTTTTTGCTGACCTCGAACAGCGCGCCAAAGCCACCGATGCCGCCCATCACGCCTTCGCGCATCGTGCGCTTGGCAAAGGGCTTGATGGCCTCGACCAAGGCGTCGCCGGCCTCGATATCGACGCCGGCATCGCGGTAGGACAGGGAAACGGAAGAAGGGAAACTCATGATTGATTGGCTTAGCAGGCGGTAAAATAACGAGCCGAAACAGCGGCAAACCCGTATTCTAGCAAAGTCGCTTTCGATTCCGGCCGTCTTTCCCCATTCTCATCATCCTTTCATCGCCCTTTTTTCACCCTTTCATTTCATGCCATTTTCCTTCTTAACGGAATTCAAGCAAAGCTGGTTCTGGCTGGCGCTGGGCGCGGGTCTGATCGCCCTGCTAATCCTGCTCGGCCCGGTGCTGACGCCCTTCATCATCGCCGCCATCTTGGCTTATGCGCTCAACCCCGGCGTGGATTGGATCGCTTCACGCCAGTTGCGCGGCTACACCATTCCGCGCGTGGTCGGCGTGCTCGTCATGATGTTGCTGCTCATCGCCGCTCTGTTGGCGCTGATCCTG
>JAFECY010000185.1 GCA_018241865.1 Pseudomonadota bacterium
AGACTTATCCACAGAGACGGTGTAATCTACGCACCAACAGGGTGGGTCAAATTTCGATGAAAACCCCGGGTCAAATTTGGGTGAAATTCAACAGTACAGGGGGACGGTTGCGGGGGAGGATAGTGTGACTTAGATGATTCGTATCGCCTATTAATCAACACAAGGTGATACGAAATGAACTCTAAAGAGCTTCGCCAAGCTGTAACAACTGCACAAGCCGCCAAGGCTTTGAATCGCACCCCGCAAACCCTGCGCAAGTGGGCATGTCTGGAAAACGGACCTATTCGCCCCATACGCATCAATGGCCGTCTTGCATGGCCCCTTGATGAAATTGCGGCCCTGCTGAACGGGGGTGCAAAATGAAAAACCCGGCGAGCCGCCAAGCATCATCCGGGTTTGAGCAATTGTCCTTCTTGCCTGAGCCTGATTTTAACCCGACTTGGCCCAACCCTGCGACACAACCCGGCATTGCCTTGGCTCGAATGCTCAAAGGCGAACGCCTGACCCAGCCTAGCTTCGGACTGCGCTGCTGGCGCTTGGCTGCCTATGTCAAAGAACTTGATTATCTTGGTTGGCCTATTGAGGCTCAAGACGTTTCTTGTCCTGTTGGCTGCGGCACGGGCCGCCCCATCCGTGAATACTGGTTGCCGCAACGTGTTATTGCCGCCGTGACTGGTGTAAAGAAGGGGGGGCAATGATGGTGGTGAGCTTTGTATATGTACCTCCGGATTTTGCATTGCTAGTGCTGGTGCTGCTGTTTGGGGGAGGGGCATGATGAACGAACAGGACCGCGCCGCATCCGCGCTAATGCATCTTGATTCAAGTTGCCCGCGTGAGGAATGGATAAAGGCTGGCATGGCCGCGAAAGCTGCCGGGCTTGGCTTTGATTGTTTTCATACGTGGAGCGCAACCGCAGATAACTATGCCGGGGAAGGCGATTGCCGCAACGTGTGGAAATCCTTTGGTGATTCTGGCCGGGTGACGCCTGCGACGCTTTACGCAATGGCATTTGCGCAAGGCTGGCAAGACCCCGCCAAGCGCCAACAAGCCGTCAATGGCGCAAGGGTGGGCATTACCCATGCGGCACCAAGGAAAGCGCCTGTAACGCCGATTAATACGGGCGATTACGGAAAGGCGTTTGATATGTGGAACCGCTGCGAACCTGCGCCAGCAAATCATGCCTACATCGCCCGCAAAGGTGGCTTGCCGGATGGCTTGCGCATCTATCCTCATGACGCGCCGCCGCTGGTAATTCGTGGACAGAATGTGGCCGGGTGGCTGGTGCTGCCATGCCGTGACTTGGCCGGGAACCTGCAAACCGTTCAATTCATTCCAGAGCATGGCGACAAGCTGAATTTACCGGGGGCGAGCTTTGGCAATGGCTGCCATGTAGTGGGCGAGATTGGTGACCGGGTTTATATCGTGGAAGGCATCGGGCAAGCGTGGGCGGTTCATGCTGCAACCAATGCTGCTGCCGTGGTTTGCTTTGGCGCTGGCCGCATGGCGACGGTTGCCGCTGCCATTCGTGAGCAATTCCCCGCCGCCCGGCTAGTGCTGGTGCCCGACTGTGGCAAGGAAACCCAAGCCGCCGAGATTGCCCGCGCCGTCAAGGGTGCATGGTGTGAACTGCCCGCCGACAAGCCCGCTAATTACGATGCGAATGATTACGCAATCGAGCATGGGACCGATGCACTGGGCGACCTGCTAGGGCACACCAAAGAGCCGCCCATGCGGTTTAAATTGCTGTCTGGTGCCGAGCTATCGAACGCGCCGCCTATGCGCTGGATGGTGCGTGGCGTACTGCCGCTTGAAGGATTGGCCGCATTGTATGGGCCTAGCGGTTCTGGTAAATCTTTCTTGGTGCTGGATATATCCACTGCCGTTGCTGGCGCTGCTTGTGATTGGTTTGGCCGCCGTGTATCTCACTGTCCGGTGACTTACTGCGCATTGGAAGGTGAAGCCGGGATGGGTAAGCGCATAGCCGCGTGGAGCCTGCACCATAACAAGCCGGTTCCTTATGGCTTGCGGTTTATTACCCAAGCATTCGACCTGCTGGATGGTGATGATGTGGCCGAATTGGGAAAAGCCATTCAAGCTGCCGGTGGCGCTGGTGGGCTGATGATTCTGGATACATTGAACCGAGCCGCGCCGGGTGCGGATGAAAATTCAAGCGTGGATATGGGGAACATCATTGCCGCCGCCAAGCGATTGCAGAGCATTACGGGCGGGCTGGTGCTGCTAGTCCACCATACGGGCAAAGACGAGACTAAAGGCTTACGTGGGCATTCCAGCTTATACGCTGCCCTTGATGGCGCAATCAAAGTTACCAAGACCGACACGCGCCGGGAATGGAGCATTGATAAGTCCAAGGAAGACGAAACCGGAGCCGCCCATGCTTTCAAGCTGGAAGTGGTGCCGCTAGGGTTTGACGATGAGGGCGACGAAATCACTTCATGCATTGCAGTGCCGGATGACTCAAAAGAGAGGGTAAGCCGGGTTAAGCTGCCCCAAGGCGGCAATCAATTGTTGGCGCTGAAAGCATTAACAGAGCCGTTCAGCCAATCCCGCGACTTCAATAAACCGGGAGCGATACCGGGCCGCCCTTGCATCGAGCTTGAAGCCGCTGTAATGGCGATTGCTGACAGCCTCACATGCGAACCGAAGCGCAAAAACGAACGCGCCAGAAAAGCATTGTCTGG
>JAFECY010000186.1 GCA_018241865.1 Pseudomonadota bacterium
GTCTTAATTCCAGAGCGCTTGCATCACACGATGCAGGCGCTTTTTTTATGTCCCGTTTTTTCTGCGCTGGTGCGTAGTTTCAGCGACTGCAGCGGTTTCAGAAATAGTGCCGTAGTAGTAGCTGCGCGATGCGCTGCTGCGACGACGCGCCGAATTCGGACAGCGCACCGCCGCTATTCCACTGCAATTGCACTGCCGCTTCGGTGCGCTCCCAGCGGTAGCGCGCTTCCAGCCACGACAGGCGGCTACGGTCGTCAAGGTTGTGACGCACCATTGCGCTCAGGTCGAGCTTGGCGATCAACACATCTTGCCAAGCTGCGTAGAAAAACAGCGCTTGTCTGGTCGGCATGTCTTGCGCGGTCTGGACGTATCGCCGGTATTGCGCGTAGATCGGTAAGGCGTTGCGCCCCAAGGCATCCCAGTTGTCGCGGTTGAGGCCGGCGCCGTTGTACTGGTATTCGGCCGTCAGCGACAGCTTGTTGTCGGTGGTGTAGGTCAGCCCGGTCGAGAGCTTGTTGCGGAAGGCTTCGTCGTCGCTGCGGTTCAAGGCCTGCGCCAGCAGCGAGGGCGAACGTCCGTCCGACCATTCGACGTAGGCCACCGTCGCTTCGTTGAGCAAGCCGGTCAGGTTGAAGCCGAGCTGAGGCGAGCGGTTGTCTTCGCGATACAGCAGCCATTGCGGCGTGATGTTTTCCGACAATTTCTGGCTGAGCGACAGCAGCCAGCGGTTCTGGTTGTTGGTCGAGCCCCAGTCGGCGTTCCAAGTGGCGCTGTCGGGCTGGTCCGCCATCTTCGGCGAATACAAGGCCGTCAGCGAACCGCCGTTCCACAAAGTCTGGCTGCGTAGCATGCCGCTGCCGAGGCGGTTTTTCTTCTGGCTGGCGGGATCGGCCGAGACGATCGAGCGGCCGCTGCCGCTGCGGAAATAATCGGTCGGGTTGTAGCCGAGCGCGACGCCGTTGCGCGCGTTGATGCGGCCGAGGTCGAAGAGTTGTTCCGGCCGCATTTCCCAACTGAGGTAAGCCTCTTTGAGCGAGTTGATGCCGTACTCGTGTTCTGGATTGTTTTGCCGGTTCAGGTCGAGCCGGTCAGCGAACACCGCACGCCAGCCGGGCGCGAAGGTCTTGTCGAATTGGATGTCGAGCGACAGGCGCTGGTTGAACAGTAAGCTACCGTTGCGTTGTCTGGTCTGGCCGGCGGCGGCTTCGACGTAGATTTGCCAGTCGCTGGCGCGCGCTACCGTGTTCGGTGTGTCATCGGCCAGCTTCAAGGCGTCGGCATCGCTGTCGGCAGCCGAGGCCAGCAGCGGCGCGGCGGCCAGCAGCAGGCACACGCCGATCTTTTTCATTGCGCTCATTCCGGCTTGAAGCGCGGCAGGTAATCGCGCTGCAGCCAGATGTCCGGCACCTCGCGTTTGGCGTAGTCGGAGAAGCGCATGATCGTCACCCAGTTCGGATCGAGGCCGTCGATGATGACGGTTTCGGTCGGCCGTTCGACTCCGAGCTGATTTTGATAACGCCGGTAGTAGGCAGTTTTCAGCAGACGGCCGCTCTCGGTGTAGAAGCGCGACTTGATCGGCCGGTTATTGCTGGTGTCGATCCACATCTCGATCTTGTCGTAGGTCACGTCCGGCGCGACGCCTTTCAGCGTCAGCTTGTACGCATGTTTGGTCTGCTTCTCGCCATCTTGCACGTCCTCCTCGGCGGCCAAAGTGGCTTGGTAATCTTTGGCGAGATTGACGGTAACGATGTCGCCGTTGGCTGCTTGACCGAGCAAGCGCTGCTGCGGCGAGATGCGGATGCTGGCTTTGTTGGCAGGATCGTAGAACCACAGGTCGTTGCCGCTCTTGAGCATCAGTTTGCCGGCATCGCGCGCCGGCGCCACGAAGCGGATCAGGTTGCGGAACTGGCCACCCACTTGATCGGCTTTGGAATACACCGCCAACGTGCTGCCGTCGGTCTGTTTGCCGTTGCGGTATTCAATCAGTGTCGTGGTCAGACCGAAAGGGTGATTCGGGTTGCGCACGGCGTCGCTGGCGGCGAGAATTTCTTGCGCATTGGGTGTTGCGTGCGTCGTGCATGCCAGCGCCAACAATGCGACGCCGAATGCCGATTGGATGTAATGGGGTTTCATGTTCTTCCTTCTGCGTGATTACACATGGCGCAATGCATCGACGATCACCATTCTCGCCGCCCGGTTGGCCGGCCACAAGGCCGACAGCACGGCAACCAGCATCAAACCTAGCGCGCTGCCGACGATCAGTTTGGTTTCGCCCCAGACGTGAATGGTCAACGGCACCGCGACTGCATAACCGGGCGGCGTCCAAGTCATGCCGCTGTGGTTGATGGCGGACGACAGGGCGAGCGACACCAACACGCCGATGATCGCGCCGATCACGCCCAGCAGCAAGCCTTCCCACACGAACAAGGCGCGGATGCCGCCGCGCCGCAAGCCCATCGCGCGCAGGGTGCCAATCTCGACCGTGCGCTCCACCACCGCCATGCTCATGGTATTGCTGACCGTGAACAGCACGATCGCGCCGATCAGCAGCGCGATGAAGCTGAAGATCGCGGCGAACATCTTGATGCTCTGGCCGTAGAAAGGATTGAGCGTGGCGAAGTCGTGGATTTCCAGCGGCTCGCCCTTGAAGCTGGTCGCCAGCAAGTGCTCCAGCCGCGCCTGTGCCGCCGGGATTTGCGCCGTGTGCTGCAACTGCATGACGATGGCGGTGGCCTTCGGTTCATCGCTGCCGTAGATCAGCCGTTGCGCCTGCGCTAGGTGCATGCCGATGTAGATGTCGTCGAATTCCTTCAAGCCCTGCAGTTCCGCCTTGACCACGTTCAGGCCGGCGACGTTGGGCGCGCCGCGCACGCTGGCCGCCAGCATTTCGATGCGGGTATCGCTGACGGCCGGCTTGTCGGTTTTTTCCAGCGCGGTGAGGGCGGCGATGTCGGATGGCAGATTACTGTTTTCTTCGACCGTTTTTTTCGGCGGCTGCGGGCAATCGGCGACGTGCAGCGGCGCGCACAGTTGCAGCACGCGCGCCACGCCGGTGCCGATCACGGCGCTATCGGAGCTGGTGCCGGTCAGCGCCAATGGCTTCGGATGGAGCGGGAAGTCATAGTCGTTCCACAGCCGCAGCTTGTTCTGGTCAGCGATGATGGCGCCGCCGCCGACCACGGTGCGCGAGACGCCGGCGGCGAAATTGCCGGCGATGCCGCTGACTTGCAGGGTCGGCGTGACCACGGTCAGCATCGGTGCCAGCACCGCATCCTGCTTCACCGCGTCGATGATGCGCTGGTAGCTGGAGATGCCATAGGCCGAGGGATTGCCGTTCCCGTACAGGAAGAAATCCTTGTGCTGGATTTGCAGATGGCCGGTGCGCTGGACGAAGCCGGTTTGCAAGCCATACGTGATGTTGCGACTGTAACCGCCGAACAGCAAGATGGAACTCGCGCCGATCACCATCGCCAGCAGCGTGGTTAGCGAACGGCGGCGATTACGCAGCAGATTGCGCGCGGCAAGCTGGATGGTTTTCATGCGCTCACCTTGCCTTCTGCATTGACGGCATCGCGTCGTTCGATGCCGGTGATGCGGCCGTCGCGGATGAACACCGCATCGTCGGCTTCGGCTTGCACCTGCGGGTCGTGCGAGGAAAACACGAAGGACACTTGATGCTCGCGCTGCATCTTGCGCATTAGCGCGATGATGGCCGCGCCGGTCTGGCTATCGAGGTTGGCGGTCGGCTCATCGGCCAGCACCAGCTTCGGTGCGGGCGCGAGCGCGCGCGCAATCGCCACGCGCTGACGCTGGCCACCGGAGAGCTGGCCGGGGCGGTTGTTGATGCGGTCGGCCAGGCCGACTGCATCGAGCAGCATCAGCACGCGCTCACGCCGCTGCGCGGCCGGGACGCCGGCCAGAATCAGCGGGAACTCGACATTCTCGTAAGTCGTCAGCACCGGCAGCAGGTTGAAGTTCTGGAAGATGAAGCCGAGATGGCGCGCGCGGAAGTCGGAAAGCGCATCGTCCGACATTCTGCCGATGGCCTGCCCCGCGACGGTGACTTCGCCGGTGGTGGGGCGGTCGATGCAGCCGATCAGATTGAGCAGAGTGGTTTTGCCGCTACCCGACGCACCGGAGATGACGGTGAAACAGTTGGGGCGAATGTCGAGATTGATGTCGGACAGGGCCGGCACATCGACCGCGTCCAGATGGTAAGTCTTGCCGACTTGCTGCAGAATGACGGGGTACATTGCACTCCCAATGGAAAATGAGGAACGATGGCAATATTGCCAGATTCCGCGCCGTGCGCGACAGGAATGCGATGAAATGTTGTTGGGAGTGATGAAATGTAAGGAGATGGGCGTCAGCGGGCGCGATTCCCTCCCCTTCAAGGGGAGGGGTAGGGAGGGGATGGGGGTATTCAGTATCAATACCCCATCCCCATCCCGACCTTCCCCTTGAAGGGGAAGGGGCGTGTGCGCCAGCGTTGTATTTCTTGGCGATTTTTGAAGAAAAAACCGGCAACGGCCCACACCATCCAACTTGAA
>JAFECY010000187.1 GCA_018241865.1 Pseudomonadota bacterium
AGTGACGATCAAGCCTGTTTGCTTCTCTTTATCTAAAAAATCGAGAGAAATTTCAGCGCCGATGCGATGCACGATCGCCTGAACGATGGACAGCCCCAATCCTGAACCTAGTTGCTCGCTGCCTAACATGCGGTAAAAGGGGTCAAACACGCGGTTCCGCTCGGTTAATGGAATGCCCGGCCCGGTGTCTTGAATGCACAACGCGATTTTCTCTTCCAATATTTTTACCGAAAGATCGACACGACCACCTTCTGGCGTGTAACGGATGGCGTTATCAACCACATTTTTGACCAAGGCGATCATATCCAGCTCGCTCGCCCACACTTCAGCGTCCTGTGTATTTTCGGCGCCGATATCAATATGTTTTGCCTCGGCCAATGGCATGAGATCTTCCAGCACACGACGATACATACTCTGGATGGATACGGAAGATTGCGGGAATCCGGCGGATGACTGCGCCTTGGCAAAATGCAATAGCTGATCCAGCAAATGCCGGCCGCGCGCAATCCCTTGGCGCAACACTGCCAGTCGTTCGCGTGCCGCGTCGGACATTTCTGCATCTGCCAACCGTTCTGCTTGCAGCGATAGAGCGGTCAGAGGAGAGCGCAGCTCGTGTGCGGCATCTGCTACGAAACGACGCTGAGATTCCATGGAATGATCGGCGCGGGTAAGCAAGCGGTTGATCGCCACCGCGAATGGGCGCACTTCGATCGGTAGGTCACGGTCTTCGATGGAATGAAGTGCTTGTTCGGCGCGTTGGTCGATTTCCTTAGAAAGTGCAGCTATCGGCTGAAACAGCTTGCGCACCATATCTGCAACGATCAACAACAACACCGGCACGAGAATCAAAAAAGGCATCACTGTGCGTAGCGCGCCATCGCGGGCGATTTCATTACGAAACCCGGATTCCTGAGCCACCGCAATACGCTCGCCATTCGCCGTGGTTTTGACCAGCACGCGAAACGTTTCGCCAGCGATTGCCAGCGTGTGCAAGCCATCAGTCAGATTAGCTGGCAGCGGAAGAATGCCTCCTTGATCGACGCCTATCGAAGAGGAGGTGATTGCGCCCAAACGCTGGACGATCACACGCGATTCTTCGTCGGCGTCTTTGATGTGTATATCGGTCGTCGGTGCGACAGGCGACAGACGCTGGCGATTCATGAGTTGCGCCACCTGACGCAACACATCATCTTGCAACTCGTGCGCTTCGTGGAAGGCGGATAAAAACGAGAACATGCCCGCCACGATGGCGAACACGAGAATAACCAGCGATAGCGTGAAGGATAGTTTGAGCTGAACGGATTCGTTCACGCGTTTTTTGAAACCATCCATCCGACTCCCCTGATATTTTTGATGATCTCGTTACCGAGTTTGCGGCGCAGTGCGTGAATCAGATATTCGACGGCATTGCTTTCCACTTCCTCGCCCCATCCATAAATACGATCTTCTAGTTCGCTACGAGAAAGGATGGCGCCAGGCCGAACCAACAAGGCTTGCAATAGAGAGAATTCACGGTTGGACAGTTGCACTTGGTGCGCGCCATTGACGCTAGCCTCTTTGCTGGCAGGATCGAGCGATACCACGCCATTGCTGAGAACAGGCGTTGCCGTTCCGCCTTTCCTTCTCAAAACGGCGCGCATCCTAGCTAGCAGCTCCGCCATCTGAAAAGGCTTGGTCACATAGTCGTCGGCCCCGCCATCTAGGCCGCGCAAACGGTCATCCAAATCGTCGCGAGCCGTGATGATGAGCAGGGGGATCGGATTGTCTTTGGCACGGATGTGGGTCAGAACATCCAGACCATCTTTTCCGGGTAGCCCTAGATCGAGCAGCACCATGTCGTAATGCTGGCTACGCAATGTTGCGAGGGCGGCGACGCCATCTTTCACCCAATCGACGGCGTAGGATGCATCTTTCAGCGCGATCTGGATCGCGTCACCGATCATAGAGTCGTCCTCAACCAGCAATACCCGCATTTCCTCTCCGTTCGTTATGGTTCAATGCATTGCCTTGGCTGCCCGTTGCTTGAATAGCAGGATCGCAATGAGCATGAAGGCCAGCAATGCTGCCGATGCCGAATAGCGGCTCAATGCTAGGCCGCCAGCGCTCAGCGGCTTGTCCAAAAAATCGCCAACCACCGCCCCCAGTGGCCGAGTCAAAATGAACGCCGTCCAGAACAGCAGCGTACGGGATGCGTTTGTCCAGTAGTAGGCTGCCACGCTCAACGTGAGTAATCCACTGAACACAATGGCCGCACCAGTGTAGCCTAAGCCAGCCGTACCAGCCGTCCAGTCACCCAACGCGGTACCCAATGTTTGGGAGAACATGATCGTCAGCCAATAGAATGCTTCTGCCTGAGGCGAGCTGATCGTGCTCACCGAAACGCTACCTAGAGTCCGGTGCCAGATGAAGAGTGAACCGAGCAATAGCGTCAGCAACAAGCTCGAACCGCCCGCATACCCGATTCCGAGCGAACGATCGGCAAAATCAGCCAGTGTCGTGCCGACTGTGGTCGTGGCGATGATGGTGACCCAGTACAGGAAAGGATGGAATTTTTTGGCTTTGATTTGAACGCTGACGGCAAGCAGAAAAAATGCTGCAAAGATGACTGTGCCGACCAAGTAGCCTAGGTTCATAGACATCGAGACAGCATCGCCACCGGTTTCGCCGAGCGTTGTGGCAGCAATTTTGATTAACCAAAACCCCAGCGTCACTTCGGGCACCTTGGCTAGCGTGTTTTCAGTAGATGTTTTCATGGGATACGCTCGCGGATTAGACTTCGCTGTTCGCGATCACACTGGTCGCGGCGATGGCGATAGTGATGGCCAGAAGTGAAAATTTGTTTTGGCGGATCATGAGGTTTCTCCAGAAAAGTGCAGGAATGTGCACAGTGAAGACGATACGCAAGCAGACTTAGCTAGTGCTGAGTTGAAAACCCCGGATAATAGCGGTCACATTCTTTTGCGCACTATTCTAAGGTTCTCTCATGGAAATCAAGGTTAATTTTCTCGACAAGCTACGGCTTGAAGCCAAATTCGATGACTTCACAGTCGTGGCCGATCAACCCATTCGCTATAAAGGCGATGGCTCGGCGCCCGGCCCGTTCGATTATTTTTTGGCCTCATCGGCTTTGTGCGCGGCGTATTTTGTAAAGTTGTACTGCAACACGCGCAATATCCCCACCGATAACATTCGTCTGTCGCAAAACAATATCGTCGATCCTGAAAATCGTTATCAACAGATATTCAAGATTCAGGTCGAATTGCCGGAGGATATTTCTGCCAGCGACCGCAACGGCATTGTGCGTTCCATCGAACGTTGCACGGTAAAAAAAGTGGTGCAGGCCGGACCGGAGTTTGTCATTGAAGTGGTGGACAATCTGGATGCCGATGCGCAGGCTTTGCTGACCTTGCATCCATCTGCAGATGCAAAAACATTCATCACGGGCAAAGATTTGCCGCTGGAACAAACCATTGCCAATATGTCGAACGTGTTGGCGAGCCTAGGCATGAAAATTGAAATTGCATCGTGGCGCAATATTGTTCCCAATGTGTGGTCGCTGCACATCCGCGACGCACACTCGCCGATGTGTTTTACCAATGGCAAGGGCGCAACCAAGGAAAGCGCGTTGGCATCGGCTTTGGGCGAGTTTATCGAACGCCTGAACTGCAATCATTTTTATGGCGGCAGCTTTTGGGGGGAAGACATCGCCAACGCGGCGTTTGTGCATTATCCGAACGAGCGCTGGTTCCAACCCGGAAAAAAAGATGCGTTGCCGACCGACATCCTCGATGCATATTGCCTGCAAATTTACAACCCAGATGGCGAGCTGCGTGGCTCGCATTTAATCGACACCAATTCCGGCAATGTGCAGCGCGGTATCTGTTCGCTGCCCTTTGTGCGCCAGTCGGATGGTGCAGTGGTGTATTTCCCGTCCAATCTGGTCGAAAACCTGTACGTCAGCAATGGCATGAGTGCCGGCAACACGCTGGCCGAAGCGCAGGTGCAATGTCTGTCCGAGATTTTCGAGCGGGCGGTCAAACGCGAAATCCTGGAAGGTGAACTCGCGCTGCCCGATGTGCCGCAGGAGGTGTTGGCAAAATATCCGCGCATTTTGGCGGGTATTCAGGGCCTAGAAGAGCAGGGCTTTCCAGTGCTGGTGAAAGATGCGTCGCTGGGCGGGGTGTATCCGTTGATGTGCGTTACCTTGATGAACCCGCGCACAGGCGGTGTGTTTGCTTCGTTCGGCGCACATCCAAGTTTTGAAGTGGCGTTGGAACGCAGTCTGACGGAACTGCTACAGGGCCGCAGTTTTGAAGGCCTGAACGATTTACCTCGGCCCACCTTTGCAAGCGAAGCGGTGACGGAGCCGTATAACTTTGTTGAGCATTTCATCGATTCCAGTGGTGTGGTGTCGTGGCGGTTTTTCAGTGCCAAGGCGGATTTCGATTTTGTCGAGTGGGATTTTTCTGCGCAGGGTGAGGGCGAGAACGCCAATACCGACGAAGCCGCGACCTTGTTCGGTATCCTTGCGAACATGGGTAAAGAATCCTACGTGGCGGTGTATGACCAATTGGGTGCGATTGCCTGCCGGATTCTGGTGCCGGGCTATTCGGAAATTTATCCGGTAGAGGATTTGATTTGGGATAACACCAACAAGGCGCTGCTGTTCCGCGCTGATATTTTAAATGTGCATCGGCTGGACGACGCCAGCCTAGAGGCGCTGCTGGAACGTTTGGAAAATAATGAATTGGATGAGCATGGCGACATCGCCACGTTGATCGGCATCGAGTTTGATGAAAATACGACATGGGGTCAGCTCACCGTACTGGAATTGAAGTTGCTGATCCATCTCGCCTTGCAACAGTTTGAGGAAGCACATGAACTGGCGGGCGCTTTCTTGCAATACAACGACAACACAGTCGAGCGCGGATTGTTTTATCAAGCCTTGCATGCCGTGCTGGAAGCGCGGTTGGATGACGATCTGGAGCTGGATGATTACGTGAGCAATTTCCGCCGGATGTTTGGCAACCAGCGGATGGATGCGGTGCTGGGTTCGGTGGATGGCAGCGTGCGCTTCTTCGGCTTGACGCCAACGAGCATGCAATTGGAAGGACTCGACAGACACCATCGACTGATCGATAGCTACAAAAAATTGCACGCGGCGCGGGCGCGGGCAGCTACTTGATGATCTCTATCGACGCAAAATCCAAGTGATGCATGCACTCGCGCAGTATCAACAAACTTGCGCAGAATGTCGCGTGGATCGGAATAGCATCGAGCGAAGCAGGGCGTCCCTGCACGATGGCGGCCAGTCGATTGAAAGTTTGCTCCACCAGCTCGCGCGATAAATTGATGTGCGGCTGATCGGGGATGCCGGCAATCACGGCGATGTCACGGATGCACGCATCGGTTGTGACAAGCGTCGCGCCATGTTTGACTGCATGTCGGATGCGAGATAACTCATCTTCCACCAACATGATCGCGTTTTCCATTTCTGCTTCGGTCGGTGGAATGTGCCGGGAGTACTGTGCGATGATGCGTGAACCGATAGCAAGCGCGATCGATTGCGCGCCGCTTTGACTAACGATAATTTGTTCCTGACCGATATGGAATTGGGTAACGGATTTTTCGATCATGTTGGTGCAATGGTCGGAAGTCACATCATCAGTTTTTATTTTTTCACCGCAGAGCATTTCATCACGGCTTCATTCCGATTTGAAGCCAATTTTTTTGTGGCTGCCATCACAAAACGGTTTGTTGCCCGAAGCGCCGCAGCGACAGAGATAGGTCTCCGTCGTGCGCTGTATGGTGCGGCCGGTGCCGGTGACGATTTCCAATGATCCTTTGATTTGAAGCGGGCCGTCAGTCAGCGGCATGACGTTGAGCGGGCCATTGCGAACAGCAAGCGGGGCCGAATCCTGCGTAGTCGGCTCCCCCGTAGCCATGAAGCCAATTGCCACATGGCTGCCATCGCAATAAGGTTTGTTTTTGGAAGCGCCACAGCGACAGAGCGTTGCGCGCATACAGTGCGTATTTTCCGCGATAGTCATGGACGCATGTAGCGCCAGCGGACCGTTTTCACGGATGTGCAGAACGTTGACCAAGGGTTCCGGCTCATTCGGCTGATCGTCCAATCGCGCATACGTAATGGCCCCGGAAGGGCAGTTTGCCGCCAAGGCAGCGATGTCATCCGGTGATGCGGCGTCCGGGTGGATCCATTCGCCCTCCACATTAGGAACAAACACATCAGGGTGCCCAAGCACGCAATTGCGAGAGTGTATGCATTTTTTGGCATCGAAACGAATGATGACTCGACTGCCGCGAACTTCTTCGATGCCTGTCGCCATGATTGCTTTCCTTTCGTGGTCGGAGCAGGGCGCATCAGCATCATATGGATGCCCGGACTGCGCCCACTGTTCAAATTTTTGGACGATTTACTTGGCGTGTTGCTTGACCCAAGCAACGTAGCGATCCATCCAAGCTTGTAGAAATGCCTTGCTGTCGGGGCCGATATTGCCGGCCGCATCGAACAATCCCTCCTTGGCCTGAATGAACGCCTCCGGCTGGCCTAGGGTCGGCACATCCAAATAAGCGAGCACGTTACGCAAATGCTGTTGCGCCATCGCCGTGCCAATCGCGCCCACCGACGCGCCCAACACGCCAGCCGGCTTGCCCGCCCATGCGCTCTGGCCATACGGACGCGAAGCGTGGTCGATGGCATTCTTCAGCACGCCGGGAATCGAACGATTGTATTCAGGCGTCACGAACAACAAACCTTGGGCGGCAGCGATTTCCGATTTCAGGCGTTTGACCGAAGCGGCCTGCTGGCCATCATCGTCTTGGTCGTAAAGCGGCAAATCGCCGATTTCTAGCTGCGTGAATGCAAATTCCGCTGGAGCCAGTTTTACGATGGCGCTCGCCAATTTACGATTGTACGAATCCTTGCGCAGGCTGCCGACGAGGACGGCGATGTGGTATTGGCTCATGTTGATCTCCTTGGGTTGGCGAGTGGAAGTAATGCATACTCTCTATTGCATAGTCACGCTTGAGTGATGCTAGATAGTACAGCGGATGCAATCGGGTTGCTGGGTTGTTTCTGCTTGGCCCAACATGAATCGAACGAAAAAAGAGAGGAAAGAATGAAACATGCTTTTTTGCTGCTGATATTCATGCCATTTGCCGCGCAAGCAACACCAGGAGGACTGGACAGCAAGGGTTGTCATCACTCAAAAACGCAGGGCTATCACTGCCACAACGCGCGCGCCCAGCAAACTGGCGGTCGTCCGTCATATAGTTTTTCTGTGCCACAACCGAAGAAAAAGAAGGCGCACCGATGATTATCGG
>JAFECY010000188.1 GCA_018241865.1 Pseudomonadota bacterium
TGCCGGGCGCACTTATAACGCAATGCGCGTCTCGAATTTGCTGCGATAAATCGAAAAAAAACTCCGCACATTCCGCACATTGGCATGCGCCGTGAACACCCGGTGCGCCAGCGCATGGTAGGCCGGCATGTCGGCCACCTGCACCACCAGCACGAAGTCCGGCCCCGGCGACACCCGGTAGCATTGCAGCACTGCCGCTTCATCCGCCACCAGCGCCTCGAACTCGCGCATCTTTTCTGCGCCCTGATGGTCGAGCGTAATTTCGACCACCGCCGTCAGCGGCACGCCGACCTTGGCCGGCGCGACCAGCGCCACCTGCTTTTCGATCACGCCGGCATCGAGCAGGCGCTTGACCCGTCGCAGACAGGTCGGCGGCGAAGCATGCACCCGCGCCGCCAGCTCATTATTGGTTGGCGAAGCGTCGGCTTGGAGGGCATTGAGGATGCGGCGGTCGAGTTCATCCAGAGTCAATTCGAGTTCAGGCATGGAATTTAACTAAAATTTATGTGGTTACTTGAAATAATATTCCATATCTATATACATGAGAAATTTAATTTCATTTGTACTGAAATTCCGCAAACTTATTTCACCGCTTCTCTCCTACGATAGCTGCCACTGTTAGCCCATTTCCAAAGGATATTTCCATGTGCGGCATCGTCGGCGCGGTAGCGCAACGCAATATCACCCCCATCCTGTTGCAAGGCCTGAAGCGGCTGGAATACCGCGGCTACGATTCCTGCGGCGTGGCGCTGCACATCGACGGCAAGCTACAGCGCGCGCGCAGCACGTCGCGGGTGGCCGAGTTGGAAGCGCAAGTGGAGAAAGACGGCTTGTCCGGCTTCACCGGCATCGCCCACACCCGCTGGGCGACGCATGGCGCGCCGGCTTCGCACAATGCCCATCCACACTTTTCGCGTGAACGGATCGCACTGGTTCATAACGGCATCATCGAAAACCATGACGAGTTGCGCGCCGAATTGCAACAAGCCGGCTACGCGTTTGAAAGCCAAACCGATACCGAAGTCATCGCCCACTTGATCGACTCGATGTACAGCGGCGACTTGTTCGAGACCGTGCAGCAAGCAGTCAAGCGCCTGCACGGCGCGTATGCGATTGCGGTGTTCGCCCGCGACGAACCGCACCGCGTGATCGGTGCGCGCCAAGGTTCGCCGCTGATCGTCGGTGTCGGCAAGGGCGAAAACTTCCTCGCTTCCGACGCGATGGCGCTGGCCGGCACCACCGACCAGATCATTTATCTGGAAGAAGGTGATGTGGTCGATCTGCAGTTGCAGCGCTACTGGATCGTCGATGTGAACGGCAAGCCGGTCGAGCGCGAAGTCCGCACCGTACACGCGCACAGCGGCGCGGCCGAACTCGGGCCTTACCGTCACTACATGCAAAAGGAAATTTTCGAGCAACCGCGCGCCATCGGCGACACGCTGGAAGGTGTGACCGGCATCATGCCGGAACTGTTCGGCGACAAGGCGCACGGCATCTTCAAGAAAATCGACTCGCTGCTGATCCTCGCCTGCGGCACCAGCTACTACGCCGGCCTGACGGCGAAGTACTGGATCGAATCGATCGCCAAGATTCCGGTCAATGTCGAAATCGCCAGCGAATACCGCTACCGCGACAGCGTGCCGAACCCGAACGCGCTGGTGGTCACCATTTCGCAAAGCGGCGAAACCGCCGACACGCTGGCCGCGCTGAAGCACGCGCGCTCGATGGGCATGACCAACACGCTCACCATCTGCAACGTTTCCACCAGCGCGATGGTGCGCGAATGTCAGTTGGCCTACATCACCCGCGCCGGCGTCGAAGTCGGCGTCGCTTCGACCAAGGCTTTCACCACGCAACTGGCGGCGCTGTTTCTGCTGGCGCTGTCGCTGGCGCAAGTGCGTGGCCGTCTGAACGATGAACAAGAAGCGGCGCAACTGAAAGCCATGCGCCATCTGCCGGTGGCGATTGCCGCCGTGCTGGCGCTGGAGCCGCAGATCATCGCCTGGGCGGAAGAATTTGCGCGCAAAGAGAATGCGTTGTTCCTCGGCCGCGGCCTGCATTACCCGATCGCGCTGGAAGGCGCGTTGAAGCTGAAAGAGATTTCCTACATCCACGCCGAAGCCTACCCGGCCGGTGAATTGAAGCACGGCCCGCTGGCGCTGGTGACGGAAGAAATGCCGGTCGTCACCATTGCGCCGAACGATGTGCTGATCGAAAAGCTGAAATCGAACATGCAGGAAGTGCGCGCCCGCGGCGGCCAGCTGTATGTGTTCGCCGACGCCGATTCAAAGATCGCCTCGAGCGAAGGCGTACATGTGATTCGCCTGCCGGAACACTACGGCGCGCTGTCGCCGATTTTGCACGTGGTGTCGCTGCAATTGCTGGCGTATCACACGGCGCTGGCGCGCGGCACGGATGTGGACAAACCCAGAAACCTGGCGAAGAGCGTGACTGTCGAATAGACGGGCATGCTTTTGCGGCGGCTGTGTCGAAACAATAAAGTCTGTCGGACCACAATAAAGTCTGTCGAACCTATCCCCTTTCGAACCAATTGCAAATTTCTTGGGGCACAACATTCGCTAAAATTGGGCAGAGCAGGGCAGTTACATATTTTGGCGATTTTGAATGACCCAAACGTCACACAACATCATGAGCATTGCTGCCGAGAAAATTCTTCTCTCAAAGTCCATTTCAGTGGCGCAGTACCGTGCCCTGGAAAGTGTCCAGGACCGTGTCGGGATCGCGCGCTTTGTCGAAGCGCGATTCACTGAGCGCTACGTGAGGCCCCTATCGATCGAGCAAACTGCCAAGAGCGGCTTTGCAATGATGGCCCTCGCTTGCTTGATGATCGAGGCGCTTGAAGCATTCTGGCGTGGATGGAGCACGTCCCAAATGCGAGGAGCAGACATCTTCCGCGGATTCTTCGAACGTAATGAGCAGTTCGCGATATTTTCTCCACACGCTCCGGAGTTCTACAAGAATATTCGGTGTGGATTGCTCGGTAATCCCCCCATTTTTAACCGGGGCTGAAAGTAGAAGCTAAGCGGCCAAGGCCAATTTCTGTTTCGGCGTGATGCCTCCGATGGCTGTGTTGGGCCGTTCGTGATTATAGGTCCAGAGCCA
>JAFECY010000189.1 GCA_018241865.1 Pseudomonadota bacterium
CATAGTGGGCTCCAAATGCGTCTGCTGGGTAGTGTTGCCAGCAGACAGGGTTATGATCGTTGCGCTATGTTCACGCGCGCGAATGGGCAAGATTGTAGGGCGTCGGAGCCGGGACGGCAACCTTTGGCGCGAGCTTAGGGGCAGTCGGCGCTGCGCGGATAGGCATCGGCTGCGTCATCTGCGTGGGGTTGCGTCTGAGCTACGCCCGACTTATGTCCGACTTACAGGGCTTTGGGTACAATAGCCCGGACTCGCGGGGCGCGAGACATTTCTACGGGCGAATGCGTACATTCTTTTCTTTCTTGCTGCTGCTGGTCGGCCTTTGTCAGGGGCAGTTCGCTTTCGCCGCCCACGCTTTTGCGCTGCACGGTGCGCCCAAGTATCCGCCGGGTTTCACCCACTTCGATTACGTCAATCCCGACGCACCCAAGCGTGGTCAGTTGAGCCTGTCGGCGCTGGGTAATTTTGAAAAGCTCAATCCTTTCACCTTGAAAGGCATCGTAGCGGGTGGCTTGGAGTCGTTGATGTTTGAAACCCTGACGGTCTCTTCCGAAGACGAAGCCGCTACCGCCTACGGCGCGCTGGCCGAGGATATCGAAGTCGGCAAAGATCGCTTGTCGGTGACTTTCCGACTCAACCCGGCGGCGCGTTTTTCCAATGGCGATCCGGTCACGGCGAGCGATGTCAAATATTCCTTCGACACCCTGATCGGCAAGCTGGCGCACCCGCGGTTTCGCCAGTATTACGCCGATGTGCGGCGCGCAGTGGAGGTCGATGCGCGCACCGTGCGCTTCGAGTTCAAACGTGTCAATCCAGAACTGCCGTTGATTATGGGACAGTTGCCGGTGTTCTCGAAAAAATGGGGCGGCGGCAAACCTTTCGATCAGATCGTCACCGATGCGCCCATTGCCAGCGGCCCTTACCTGATCGATCGTTACGAAACCGGCCGTTTCATCATCTACAAGCGCAACCCAAATTGGTGGGCGCAAAAGTTGCCGGTGCGGCGCGGCATGTACAACTTCGACCGCATCAGCGTGCGTTATTACAAGGACGAGTTGGCGCGCATGGAAGCCTTCAAGGCTGGCGAATTTGATTTCCTTTACGAAAATTCATCCAAGAACTGGGTGCGTTCGCACAAAGGGCCGCAGTGGGATCGCGGTGATATCGTCAAAAAATTGTTCCCGCATCAAAACAACTCGGGCATGCAAGGTTTCGTCTATAACACCCGCCGCGCGAAATTCGCCGACGTGCGCGTACGCAAGGCGCTGGCGCTGGCGATGGATTTCGAGTGGATGAACAAGCAGTTATTCTTCGACGCCTACACCCGCAGCAACAGCTTCTTCACCAATTCCGAACTGGCCGCCACCGGCAAGCCCGACGCTGCGGAATTGAAATTGCTGGAGCCGCTGCGTAGCAAGCTCGATCCGGCTGTGTTCGACGAAGTACCGCAACCGCCCACCACCACGCCGCCGCACTCGCTGCGCGACAATCTGCGTCAGGCGCGCGCATTGCTCGCCGCCGCCGGCTGGACTTACCGCGACGGCGCTTTGCGCAACGCCAAGGGCGAACCGTTCGAGTTCGAGATGATGTTGGCGACTCGCACTTTCGAGCGCGTCGCCGCGCCTTTCGCCCGCAACTTGGAAAAGCTCGGCATCACCATGCGTTACCGGGTGGTCGATCCGGCTCTGATGCAAAAGCGTGCCGATTCGTTTGATTTCGATGCGACCATCGATTGGTTTCTGACGGGGCAGAGCCCCGGCAACGAGTTGTATTCCTGGTTTCATTCGCGTTCCCTCAATGAAGAAGGTTCGGACAATCGCGCCGGCGTGCACGACCCTGCGGTCGATGCCCTGATCGACGCCATCGTGCAAGCCGAGACCAGAGAACAACTGGTGGCCGCCTGCCGCGCACTCGACCGCGTGCTGCGCGTCGGCTGGTATTTCACGCCGCACTTCCACAGCAGAACGCACCGCGTCTCGTATCGCAACAAGTTCGGTATACCCGTCGTGCTGCCGAAGTACTACACGGCGGAATCGTGGGCAACCCGCATGTGGTGGAGCAAGGACTGATGCTGGCTTACCTTTTCAAACGCCTGCTGCTGATCGTGCCGACCCTGTTCGGTATCCTGCTGCTGACTTTCGTCGTGATCCAATTTGTTCCCGGCGGCCCGGTCGAGCAACTGGTGCAGGAGATGCGCGGGCGCGGCGGTGCCGGCGGTGAAGCCAGCGGCGGCGCGGTGCGCGAATATCGCGGCCGCGATGGCGTCGATCAACAGCGATTGGACGAAATCAAAAAGCTGTACGGTTTCGACAAGCCGGCGCATGAGCGCTTCTGGATCATGCTCAAGGGTTTCGCCCGCTTCGATCTCGGCAAGAGTTTTTTCCACCATACCGATGTCTGGGGGCTGGTGGTGTCCAAGCTGCCGGTTTCCATCAGTCTGGGTTTGTGGACTTTTTTCCTCACCTACCTGATATCGATTCCACTCGGCGTCGCCAAGGCGGTGCGCGATGGCTCGCGTTTCGACGTGGTCAGCAGCGTGGCGATCCTAGCCGGCTACGCCGTGCCCGGCTTCGTGCTGGGCGTGCTGCTGCTGGTGCTGTTCGGCGGCGGCAGCTTCGTGCAATGGTTCCCGCTGCGCGGCCTGACTTCGGATAACTGGGCGCAGCTCGACTGGTTCCACAAGATCACCGATTACCTCTGGCACATCACGCTGCCGGTTACGGCTTCCACCGTCGGTAGCTTCGCGGTGATGGCCATGCTGACCAAGAACACCTTCATCGAAGAAATCCGCAAGCAATACGTGTTGACCGCCCGCGCCAAGGGTTTGCCGGAGCATCAGGTGCTGTACAAACACATCTTCCGCAATGCGCTGCTGCCGCTGATTACCGGTTTTCCCGCGGCTTTCATCGGCGCGTTTTTCGCCGGCAGCCTGCTGATCGAAACCCTGTTCTCGCTCGACGGTCTCGGCCTGCTGTCGTATGAATCGGTGCTCAAGCGTGATTACCCGGTGGTGTTGGGCACGCTTTACTTGTTTACCCTGATCGGCTTGGTGACCAAGTTGATTTCCGACCTGTGCTACGTGTGGGCCGACCCGCGCGTCAAATTCGACAAGCAATGACGACACCCACTTCTTCCGCGCCGGATATCGCCCTGTCGCCGCGCCGCCAGATGTGGCGGCGTTTCAAGCAGAACCGGCTCGGCTATGTCAGCCTGATCGTGTTCGTTGCACTATTTGTCATCAGCCTGTTCGCCGAAGCGATTTCCAACGACAAACCGCTGCTGGTGCGTTACCAAGGACAGTTCTACACGCCGCTGTGGCACGACTATCCCGAGACCGCCTTCGGCGGCGATTTCCCGACCCCGGCCGATTATCTCGACCCTTACATTCGCGGTCGCCTGAGCGAAGGCGACAACTGGGCGATCTATCCGCTC
>JAFECY010000018.1 GCA_018241865.1 Pseudomonadota bacterium
TCTCACCCCGTTCCATCTATTGGCAAGGAAATCATAAGTGTGAAAATTTAAACCAGACTTAAATTGCGGCAGCGCAAAATTTAAGGTTGCGCTGAATAAATGCAATCTGATGCAGCCTTAACTTGCCGTATGGAAAATCACGTCCACATGCAAACCCGGCTCTGTATTGCGTAAGGTGATGCGACCATCATGGGCGGCCGCGATCCGGTTGACGATCGCCAAGCCGAGGCCGCTGCCTTTGGAAGAGGTGCCGGGCACACGATAAAAACGGTCGAGCACGCGACTGAGGTCTTTTTCCGGTATGCCGGGGCCGTTGTCGATGACGCCGACTCGCACCACCTCTCCCTCTTTTTCGACCGCAAGCGCGACTTGGCCGCCGTCCGGCGTGTAGCGGATGGCATTGTCGAGCAAATTATTGAGCATGATGCGCAAGGCTTCGGGATTGCCGTTGATGATGGCTGGTGCTTCAGCACGCACCGTGATGCGGGTCTGCCGTTCATCGGCGATGGCGGTGAAATCAATCGCCACGCTGCGCGCCAGCGCGGCCAAGTCGAGCGCTTCGCTCGCCTGCTCGAACGCGCCGGGGTCTTGCCGCGCCAATGTCAGCAATTGCTGCACGAGGTGGTTGGCGCGCTCCAGCCCGCCGCGCAAATCGCCGAAGGCGGCTTGGCGATCCGCTTCGGTGCGGGCGCGCTGCGCCAGTTGCATCTGCAGCTTGAGCGCCGTCAGCGGCGTTTTCAGTTCGTGCGCGGCATCGGCGATAAAGGCGCGTTGTGCGGTGATCGCCAATCGCAAACGCGCCAACAAGTCATTGAAGGCATGCGTGAGCGGTTGTATCTCGCGCGGCAATTCTTGATCGGGAATGGATGGCAGCGAGCTGGCGTCACGCGACTGCACGTGCGCGGCCACGCTTCTGACCGCTGCCAAGCTCCGACCGACCGTCACCCAGATCAGGATGGAGAGAAAGGGCAACAGCAAGATCATCGGCGCCACCGTGCGCAGCGCCACCTGTGCCGCAACCTGATGGCGCACGCTGGCTAACTGCGCCACTTGCACAATGGTTTCGCCGAGCTTGGCGTTGTAGATGCGCCAGTCGATGCCATCCACACTGACGTCAAAAAAACCGATCTCCTTTTTTTGCGGCAGACCAACAATTTTTTCGTGCGAATTGTAGAGACGAAAGCCATTGCTGCGATCCCAAACCTGCACCACGAAATCGTCTGGCATATTGGCATCGTCGGTGCGCGTGCCGGTGACCGGCACCGACGATTGCGGCATCGACGCCACCAGTTGTTTCATCTGGTTGTCCGACAACTCGTTGGCTTCTTTGCGCGCTTGGTAGTAAACCAAACCAGCGGTAACGGCAATGGCTGTCAGCACACCGGCCAACAACCAAACCAGCAAGGTATTGCGGATCGAATTCATTCTTCGCGGGGAATCATGTAGCCGACACCGCGCACGTTCTTGATGAGATTGGCACCCAGTTTCTTACGCAAAGCGTGGATATACACTTCGACGGTGTTGCTACCGACCTCATCATCCCAGCCGTAGATTTTTTCTTCTAATTGCGACAGCGACAGCACCGTGCCCGGCCGGTCGAGGAAAGCGCGCAGCAGCGCCAATTCGCGCCCGGACAAATTGACCACCTGCCCTTTCAAGCGCACTTCGCGGCTGGCGGTATCGAGCGTCAGTTCGCCTACTCGGATCACCGATTCGGCGTGGCCCGATTGCCGCCGCAACAACGCGCGAATACGCGCTTCCAGTTCTTCGACATCGAAAGGCTTGACCAGATAATCGTCGGCACCCGCATCGAGCCCCTTGACGCGGTCAGCCACGGCGTCGCGCGCGGTCAGCACCAGCACCGGCAGCCGGTTGCCGGCCTGACGCAAACTCTTCAGCACATCCAAGCCGTCGCGGCGCGGCAGGCCGAGGTCGAGTAGCATAGCGTCGTAGCTCACGCTGCTCGCCGCCACTTCTGCTGCACGACCGTCTTCCACCCAGTCAACCGTGAAACCGTCTTGGCGCAAAGCCTTGCGCAGACTTTCACCCACCATCGAATCGTCTTCTACCAACAGTAACCGCATACCATTTACCCTCGTCATGCCAGACCGGAGTGTGACCGCAGGAATACAAGTATGTCAAAGGGTGCACGCACCGCCATGCGGCAACGGGGTATTCGACAGGGCAACTGGTTCCCACAATTCGCAGGTAAGATCACTGCGAACGCGCTGCCGTACAGGGTTCGCATGCGCGCGAAAATGTTTCTATTATTCAATAGAATGATCGTTCATTTTTTGTGCTATCATGCCTCATCGCTTGTTTTATCCATTCCTATCATCCACATCATTGCCGAGGTTGCTCATGCCAACGAAATCTTTTTTGTCTCGCCATACCGTCCCGCTTGCGCTGCTGAGCGCCCTCGTCTTGGCCGCCTGCGGCAAGAGCGCCGCGCCGCCGCCGATGGGACCGATGGAAGTGTCGGTGGCGACCATGCATCAGGAAAAAGTCAATCTGACGCGCGAACTGCCGGGTCGGGTCAATGCATTCCTGCTGGCCGAAGTGCGGCCGCAAGTCAACGGCATCGTCAAACAACGTTTGTTTACTGAAGGCGCGCAAGTCAAGGCCGGTCAAGCGCTGTATCAACTCGATGACGCCACCTATCAGGCGAATGCTGCCAGCGCCCGCGCCACCTTGGCACGCGCACAAGCAACGTTGAAAGCGTCGGAATTAAACGCGACGCGCTCGGATGAATTGGTCAAGATCGATGCCATCAGCCGCCAAGATCATGAAAACGCCATCGCCGCTTTCGCTCTAGCCAAAGCCGATGTCGCCGCCGCCCAAGCCGCCGTGCAAAACGCCAACGTGACGCTGGCATACGCCCGCATCAGCTCGCCCATCACCGGCCGCATCGGCAAGTCCAGCGTGACGCCGGGTGCGCTGGTGACTGCCAATCAAGCCGCCGCGCTGACGAGCGTGCAGCAACTCGATCAGATGTATGTCGATCTCAGTCAATCCAGCAGCGAGTTGCTGCAACTCCGCAAAGAACTGGCCGACGGCAAGCTGACCCAATCCGGCGACGTGCCGGTGCAAATCGTGCTGGAAGACGGCAGCATCTATCAACACAAGGGTAAGCTGGCTTTTTCTGATGTCAGCGTCGATCCGAGCACCGGCAGCTATGCGCTGCGCGTGACCGTACCCAATCCTGAAAATATTTTGATGCCAGGCATGTATGTGCGCGCCATCATCGGCAGCGGCGTGCGCGACAACGCCATCCTCGTTCCGCAGCAGGGCATTGCCCGCGATCCCAAAGGCAATACCAACGCCATGCTGGTCAACAAAGAAGGCAAGGTGGAAGCGCGTCCGGTCAAGGTCAGCCGCACCGTTGGTGACAAATGGCTGGTCGAAGATGGTCTCGCCGACGGCGATCGCGTGATCGTCGCCGGTTTGCAAAAA
Organism: Pseudomonadota bacterium; assembly: GCA_018241865.1. Classification (GTDB taxonomy): domain Bacteria; phylum Pseudomonadota; class Gammaproteobacteria; order Burkholderiales; family Burkholderiaceae_D; genus Paucimonas. The sequence continues at coordinate 3,454 of JAFECY010000018.1, forward strand.
ATCCGTCCGGGTGCGCCGGTAAAAGCGGTCGAGTTCGAGCCCGCCAATAAAGAAGCATCCAACACCAAACCGCCTGCTGCCGCCGCCAAACCGGCAGCGGCTAGTGCCCCAACCGAAAAACAATAAGCGGAGAAAGTCATGGCACGTTTCTTTATCGATCGACCTATCTTCGCTTGGGTCATCGCCATCATCATCATGTTGGCAGGCGGCCTAGCGATCACCACGCTGCCGATCTCGCAATATCCGACCATTGCACCGCCAACGGTGTCGATCAACGCGGTGTATCCAGGTGCGTCGGCCAAGGTAGTGGAAGATTCGGTGACGCAAATCATCGAACAAAACATGAAGGGACTGGATGGCCTGATTTATATGTCGGCCAACAGCTCGGCGAACGGCATGGCGCAGATCACGCTGACCTTCGACAACAAGATCAACGCCGACATCGCCCAAGTGCAAGTGCAGAACAAACTGCAACTGGCGATGCCATTATTGCCGCAGGAAGTGCAGCGTCAGGGCGTCAACGTCAGCAAGTCCAGCAGCGGCTTTTTGAACGTGATCGGCTTCGTTTCGGAAGACGGCAGCATGACCAAGGACGACATTTCCGATTACGTCGTCTCGAACATGGTCGATCCGCTGTCACGCGTGCCGGGCGTTGGCAACATCCAAGTGTTCGGCGCGAAGTACGCCATGCGCATCTGGATCGATCCGAACAAACTCGACACCTACAAGCTGGCCACCAATGATATTGTTGCGGCGATCAATGCGCAGAACGCCCAAGTCGCGGTCGGTCAGCTCGGCGGCACACCGTCGATCGAAGGCCAGCAATTGAACGCGACCATCACCGCGCAAACCCGATTGCAGACGCCGGAAGAATTCCGCAACATCATCGTGCGCAGCAACCCGGATGGCTCGACGTTGAAGTTGGGCGAAGTCGCGCGCGTCGAACTGGGTGCGGAAAGCTACGATTTTCTGACGCACTACAACGGCAAGCCAGCTACCGGCGTGGCGATTTCTCTCGCCACCGGCGCCAATGCGCTCGATACCGCTACCGGCATACAAGCCAAGCTCAACGAGTTGAAACCTTTCTTCCCGCAAGGCTTGGTTGCCGTCACGCCATTTGACACCACGCCCTTCGTACGCGTGGCGATCAGCGGCGTCGTGCACACCTTGCTTGAAGCAATCGTGCTGGTGTTTTTGGTGATGTATCTGTTCTTGCAAAATTTCCGCGCCACGCTGATTCCGACCATCGCCGTGCCGGTGGTGTTGCTCGGCACGTTCGGCGTATTGGCCGCACTCGGCTTCTCGATCAACATGCTCACTATGTTTGCGATGGTGTTGGCGATCGGCCTCTTGGTGGACGACGCCATCGTGGTGGTAGAAAACGTCGAACGCTTGATGAGCGAGGAAGGCCTATCGCCGAAAGAAGCAGCGCGCAAATCGATGGATCAGATCACCGGCGCGCTGGTCGGTATCGGCTTGGTGTTGTCGGCGGTGTTCGTGCCGATGGCGTTCATGTCCGGCTCGACCGGCATCATCTATCGCCAGTTCACCGCCACCATCGTTTCGGCGATGGCGCTGTCGGTGTTGATCGCCATCGTGCTGACCCCGGCGCTGTGCGCCACCATGCTGAAACCCTTGCACA